>JAFQRU010000109.1 GCA_017409915.1 Clostridia bacterium | reverse complement strand
AGTCTTGAAAAAATATCATATGACCTTTCACCACGGCTTGTTTGTTCAATTACATAAGGTATCATACTATTGTTCATTTTCTGTTCCTCCTATAATTTTGTGTTTTTTCGACATTTTCCCGAAAGTTAAATCAAAGGTTAATCCCTATGGGACTAACCTTTAATATTTTCATTATTTGCTTGTGTCTGCATTATCAACAAGGAAGTTAACTGTTTTCTCAACAAGTTTATTTTCCTTTAAGTCTTCAGCTTTGAGATATTTCTTAACATCTTCAAGCTTCATTTTATTTGCATCTGCAATGTTTTTATATTCTGCTTCAACCTCGTCGTCGCTAACTTCGATATTTTCAACCTTAGCAACTTTTTCAAGGATTAAAGACATCTTAACTTTCTTTTCAGCATCTGGTAAGAACTGAGCCTTAAGTTTATCAACTGTCATTCCTGTCATCTGCATATACTGGTTTAAATCAATTCCCTGATACTGCATCTGCATTGCAAAATCGCGAATACTGTTTTCAACATTTGTATCAATCATAGCCTGAGGAATATCAATTGTTGTAGCCTCAGCAACCGCTTCTAAAACATTGTTTTCAAATTCCTGCTTAGAACGGTTTTTATTAGCTTCTTTAAGCTTCTTTGTTACATCTTCTTTAAGTTCTGCAAATGTATCAAATTCGCTTACATCCTTTGCAAATTCATCATCGAGTTCTGGAAGTTCCTGCATCTTGATTGCATGAACCTTTACTTTAAATTCAGCGTCCTTGCCTGCAAGATCCTTAGAATGATATTCTGTTGGGAATGTAACCTTAACTGTTACATCATCTCCTGCATTAGCACCAATTAACTGATCTTCAAAACCAGGGATGAACTGACCGGAACCAAGAGTGAGTTCATAACCTTCGCCTTTTCCGCCGTCAAAAGCAACTCCACCGGTAAAGCCTTCATAATCAATAACAACAGTGTCATCTTTTTGAGCCGCTCTATCTTCAACAGTTACCATACGAGCGTTTCTTTCTCTTAATCTGTCGATTTCAGCGTTAATTTCCTTTTCTGTTGTTTTATGTGTAACCTTCTTAACCTTAACACCTTTATACTGGCCAAGTTCAAATTCAGGCTTTACAGCAACCTTAGCAGTAAATACAACGCCTGTTTCAGCAGAGATTTCCTTAACATCAATCTCAGGCTGAGCAACAGCTTCGATGTTTTGTTCTTCTATCGCTTTATCATATGCATCAGGAAGAACTATATTTACAGCATCTTCATAAAAAACTTCTTTGCCGTAATATCTTTCGATTATCGCTCTTGGAGCTTTACCTTTTCTAAAGCCCTGGATATTGATTTTCCCAACATTCTTTTTATAAGCTTTCTGTATCGCAGCTTCAAACTCCTCTGCGCTTACTTTAAATTCAAAAGAAACCATATTCTTTTCCGCTTTTTCTTTAGTAGCCATCTGTTAAAACCTCTCTATATATAATTTCCAATAGCATTATGCTACAAGATGCATTATAGCACATAATTTTAATATTTTCAATAGCATATTTGAAAAAAAGTGACTAAATTTCAAGTAAAATCGGGTCAAAATTTATATAATCACAAGAAACAAGTCTTATATCTACTCCGTCCCTTTCTCCCTCTATTGCGGTTTTGTGTGCCGCCGCATGCAAATGACCATAAATAAGGGTGTCGGCTCCATATTCTTTTGCGATGTCGAAAAAATCCTGATTTTCTTCAGAGATTGGTGGAAAATGCATGGCAACCAAGATTTTGTCACTCTTATAAGCCTTCGCCTCCTCTAAGGACATAACGAGCCTTAGTTTTTCTCTCTCGAAAATCTTTCTATCTTCTCCGGTTGAATTTTCAGGGGCATAATTCCATCCTCTTGTGCCGCAAATCGCTGTATTTCCATATAAAAATGCATTATTATTTAATATCTTAATTGTAGAAAAACCATTCTCATTAAGAAATGCTTCCATTTTGCTCATGGTTGTCCACCAATAATCATGGTTGCCTTTTAAGATAAGCTTAGTTCCATTTAATGCATTTAAAAATTTAAAATCTTCCACCGCTTCTTCAAGATACATTGCCCACGAAATATCTCCGGGAATTATTACTATGTCTTCGGGTTTAATTTTTTTCTGCCAGTTTTCTTTAAGCTTTTCTGTATAATTTTCCCATTTTGAGCCAAAAATATTCATCGGTTTATCTGTTCCGAATGACAGATGTAAATCTGATATTGCATATAAAGCCAATAAAATCAACCCTTTTCTTCGAATAAATTTTCCCGTTTAGCAAATAATAATATTGACAAAAACAGAAAGGAGCTAAAACAATGTTTGAAAACAATTCAACACTTTCAGGAGTAAATTGCACAGTTTCTGAATGTCATTATCACACAAAGGACGATAGATGCAGTGCAAAAAGCATCATGGTAAACGGTAATTCTGCTACAACATCACGCGAAACAGAATGCGAAACATTTAAGCCTCATTGTTGCGATTAATTTAAAATCAGTATTGCAAGTCAATACATTCAAAAGGGCGGAAAACCGCCCTTTTGTTATGTCATCTTCTATTTAAGAAATTTTTCAACAGCTTTTAACATATCGTTTTTGTCGCATACATTATTGAATCTGATTTTCTTATTTTTAAGAGTTTTAAGTCCTTTTGGAATATCTGTTCCGGAAACCTTTGAAAGAAGCTCTAAAAGCTCAAAATCGTCCTTATTTGCCATCTCGGATTCCTTGCCGAGAGCTGACAATACACTTTCATTGAACTTATAAGGGCTTGCTGTGGAAGCGATAACAGTTTTAGTGTTATCTCCTGTCTGCTCCTTATACTGATTGTAAACATCAAGAGCTACTGCTGTATGAGTGTCAGCTGTGTAGTTATGTCTTTCCTTAACCTTATAAATACGCTCTTTTGTAAAGTAATCATCACAACATCCTGCCCAGAAAAACTCTCTTATCTGTTCGAAGATATTTCCAGGAACGGTATATTTTCCGGTTTCGCGAAGCTCATTCATAAGACCACTTACTACCTTATCGTCGCATCCGCTAAGGTCATACAAGAGTCTTTCCAGATTGCTTGAAATGAGGATATCCATTGACGGAGAAATTGTTGTGTGGAATTGACGGTTTCTGTCATAAGTTCCTGTCTGCATAAAGTCTGTCAGAATATTATTGCAGTTTGATGCACAAATCAATTTATTAACCGGAAGTCCCATCTTCATTGCGTAATATGCAGCAAGGATGTTACCAAAGTTACCTGTTGGAACACAAACATTTATCTTGTCCCCGAGTGTTATTTCCCCAGAAATGAGCATGTCGCAATATGCGGAAATATAATAAACAATCTGAGGGGCAAGTCTTCCCCAGTTGATAGAGTTTGCAGAAGATAAAACATAGTTTTTATTAAGAAGCTTTTCTTTTACCTCATTATCAGTAAAAATAGTTTTAACTCCGGTCTGAGCATCGTCAAAGTTTCCGTAAATTCCGGAAACACAAACATTTTTACCTTCCTGAGTTATCATCTGAAGCTTTTGAATATCGCTTACACCATCGCTTGGATAGAACACGATAATCTTTGTTCCGTCAACATCTTTAAAACCTTCTAGTGCGGCTTTACCGGTGTCTCCTGATGTGGCAACCAAAATAACAACTGTTTTGTCTTCTCCTGTCTTTGCCATAGCGGTTGTAAGCAAATGAGGGAGAATTTGAAGAGCCATATCTTTAAACGCGCAGGTCGGGCCGTGCCAAAGTTCTAAAACAAACTCACTGTCAGAAAGTTTTACAAGAGGAGCAGGTTTTCTTTTATCGAATTTCGCTCCCGAATAAGCCTTTACAGCGCATTCTCTTACCTCTTTAACCTTGTAGTCGGTTAAAAACTTTTTAAGAATATAAGTCGCTTTTTCTACATATGAAAGCTTGGCAATTTTCTCAATTTCCTCCAAGGAAATCTGAGGGAATTCTTCCGGAACAAAGAGTCCGCCTTCTGTGGACAGACCTTGCTTTATTGCCAAAGCCGAATCAATTTTCAAAGAATTATTTCTGGTGCTTGTGTATTTCATTAGACTGATTCTCCTATATTAAAATTTTAAAGGGAGCCTGAGCTCCCTTTAAAGCAGTATTTAAACTTTATGCCATATACTTCTTAACAAGCTCTGTTGCAGAAGATTCTTCTGCGCTAATCATAAGAGTAAAGGAAACATTAAATTTCTTTTCAAGCTTTTCGATAGCTGTTACAAAACCATCAATATTTTCCATTGTTTCAGCAGGCACGCTCTTGAACACACTGTCAATGAAGATATGAGTTACATCAAAGTCCTGAGCAATAATACCACTGAGTAAACCAACGAACATATCAAAATTGGCAATATCAAAGTTTTCGGTATCAACCAAACGAGCGCTTCTGTCTATGTCGTGCATAAGTCTCTGACCTTCAGTTATGCAAACAACATTCCCTTTTTCAATATTGATTGCGTCATTAACAGCATCAATCAATTTTTTGGTCTTGCCGCAGCCTTTTAAGCCAATGTAAATTTTAATCATACTAAAACCGCCTTTCAAAGAATGTTTTATTTCTTTTTTATATCATAACATAAAAATTCCAAGAACACAACACTTTTTTGAAATTTATTTTAATCTTTCTTCAAGGGCAGCCTTTTCGCTTTCATAGCCGGGTTTGCCTAAAAGAGCGAACATATTTTTCTTATAACTTTCAACCCCTGGCTGATTAAACGGATTTACCCCTAAAACATATCCGCTTATGCCACACGCCTTCTCAAAGAAATAAATAAGCTGGCCTAATGTATATTCATCAAGTGCTTTAAGCTTAACAATAAGGTTGGGCGCATTTCCGTCTGTATGAGCCAGAAGTGTTCCTTCAAAGGCTTTCTTGTTTACAAAATCGACAGTTTTTCCGCTAAGGAAATTGAGGCCGTCAACATTATCTTTGTCAGCTT
>JAFQRU010000108.1 GCA_017409915.1 Clostridia bacterium | reverse complement strand
TTATCAAAGAAGAAATCGCATAATGGCATCTGTTGCCAACGGAATTGTGGTTGTTGAAGGCACATTGCAAAGCGGTACATCCATTACCGTTAAACACGCTACCGATGCATCCCGCGATATATTCGCCGTTCCCGGTAACCCTATTCTCTCTCCATCTGAGCTTCCAAACGGCTTAATCAGGGATGGGGTAACAACCGTTTTAAGCTATGAAGATATACTCAATACATATAGAGAAACTTATCCAAAAAAGCTAGAAAACGGACTGAAACTTGTTAAACCCAAAGAAGAGTCAATCGCCGTTGACCTTGGCTATGAACTAGACGAAGATGACAAAAAGATTATAAATTATCTTAAAGATTTCGGAGAAGGTCAATATCCCGATGATATAGCGGAAAGCTGTGACCTTCCAATCCAGAAGGTTTCAAGCAAGCTTACTATGCTTATGATAGGCGGAATAGTTACGCAAGAACCTGGAAATAAATATTTACTGACAAGGAGGTAGTTATTGTGGCAGAAACAACTACAAAGAAAAAAACACTAATCATCGTTGAGTCTCCTGCTAAAGCAACAACTATTAAAAAATACTTAGGGACAAACTATAATGTTTTGGCCTCTATGGGACATCTCCGTGATTTACCAAAAAGCCAGATTGGAATTGATATTGACAACAACTTTGAACCTCACTATATAACTATCAGAGGAAAGGGCGACCTTATCACAAAACTTAAAAAAGAAGCAAAAAACTCTGCAAAGGTTTTCCTCGCAGCCGACCCTGACCGTGAAGGAGAAGCCATTTCCTGGCATCTTGCAAATTTATTGGATATTGATGCAAGTTCTGCTTGCCGTATAACATTTAACGAAATCACTAAAACTGCGGTTAAAAATGCAATCAGTGAGCCACGGTCAATCGATATGGACCTTGTTGATTCTCAACAAGCACGCCGTGTTTTAGACCGAATTGTAGGCTATAAGATAAGCCCGCTCTTATGGAAAAAAGTAAAAAAAGGTCTTAGCGCAGGTAGAGTTCAGTCTGTTGTTACAAAGTTAATCGTTGACCGTGAAAGAGAAATCAACGCCTTTAACGAAGAAGAATACTGGACAATTGATGTTAAGCTTGCAAATAACAAAGGAAAAACTCCTTTTATTGCTAAATATCAGGGACTTGTAGGCAAAGGCAAGGCGGATATAAACGACGAAAAGACCGCCCTTGAAATTGCAAAAGAGCTTGAAACAGCCCAGTACATCGCAACATCTATTCAAGAGAGCACCAAACTTCGCAACCCTGCTCCTCCTTTTACAACAAGTACCCTGCAACAGGAAGCATCAAGAAAGCTCGGCTTTACAACAAAGAGAACTATGCTTGCAGCTCAACAGCTTTATGAAGGTGTTAACATCAAAGGCGCTGGTGCGGTTGGTCTTATAACCTATATGAGAACTGACTCGCTGAGAATTTCCGCTGATGCTCAGGCTGAGTGCAGAAAATATATTGATTCCGCTTACGGAAGTGCATATGTTCCAAAGACTCCTCGCTTTTATAAAACAAAGAAAGGCGCTCAGGATGCTCACGAAGCAATCAGACCAACATCTATGCAGTTTAACCCTGAGGCAATCAAGGACTCATTAAAGCCTGATATGTATAAACTTTATAAACTTATCTGGAACAGATTCTTAGCTAGCCAGATGTCAAGCGCAATATATGATACAGTTAAAATTGATATAACTGCAAATAACAAACACACCCTTGTGGCAACCGGCTCTGCCGTTAAGTTTGATGGTTTTACGGCTCTATATATCGAGGGTAAGGATTTTGAAGAAGAAAAAGAGGGAAAAATTCCAACTGTTTCTGAGGGCGAGACCTTATCTTTTAAAGAAGTTGCTCCAAAACAGCATTTTACTCAGCCTCCTCAAAGATATACAGAAGCATCACTGGTTAAGGCTATGGAAGAAAACGGAATTGGAAGACCGAGTACCTATAACCCAACCATTATAACAATAACAAGTCGTGGTTATGTTGCCCGTGAAGGAAAGTCCTTATATCCAACTGAGCTTGGCAACATAGTTACAGACCTTATGGCAGATAACTTTGAAAATATCGTTAATGTTGGCTTTACCGCCAATATGGAAGAAAAGCTTGACAGTATCGAAGAAGGAAAATCAAAGTGGGTTAAGGTTTTAAATGATTTCTACGGTCCATTTAAAGAAACTTTATCCGAGGCAGAAGAAAAAATCGGCAATATTGAAATTGCAGATGAAGTTTCAGATATCCCTTGCGACAAGTGTGGCAGAATGATGGTTTATAAACAGGGCAGATTCGGAAAGTTCCTGGCTTGTCCCGGATACCCTGAATGTAAAAATACCAAATCAATCACTCCTGAGCTTAATGTTTCCTGCCCTAACTGTGGCGGAAAAGTTCAGGTCCGCAAATCCAAGAAGGGCGCAACATACTACGCTTGCGAAAACGGCACTTCCTGCTTTATCTCTTGGGATGAGCCAACAAACGAGAAATGTCCGGAGTGCGGAAGCATTCTTATGAAGCGCAGACCTTTCCGTGGCAGAGGACCAATAAAACATGTTTGCTTTAATGAAGACTGCAAATACGAAACAACCCCGTCCAAAAAGAAATAGTTTTAAAACGCATCTGTAAATTACAGATGCGTTTTTTGTATGTAAAAAAATAACAGAGCATCCCTGCTCTGTTATAAGTGTAGTAATTTTTGATTTTAAAACAATCCACGCAAAATTTGGTTCCTAAGATTATTTCTCTTCAAGACCAAAACGCTTTCTAAATTTGTCAACACGACCACCGGTATCAACTAACTTCTGCTTACCTGTATAGAAAGGGTGACAAGCAGAGCAAATTTCGATTGAAATATTCTCCTTTGTTGAACCTGTTTCTATAACATTACCACAAGCACATCTGATAACTGTCTCTTTGTAATCTGGATGTATTCCTGCTTTCATTATTTTCACCTCTTTCTTTAGAGTGTTATTAACTTCAATAGCTAATATAGTATATCACAAAAAAATGACAATTGCAAGGGTTTTTTGAAATTTTTTAGAATTTATTTATCCTGGCAAAGAAAATCAATTGCTTCTAAATATCCATCAAAGCCGTGGCCTGAAATTTGTTTAACGCAAGCTGCCTTAGTAACGGAGATTTTTCTGAATTCTTCCCTTTTGTTAATATCGCTTATATGAACCTCAACCGTAGGGATTGAAACCGCCGAAATTGCGTCCGCGATCGCATAACTGTAATGGGTGTACGCCCCCGGATTTATAACTATTCCGTCATAGTTTCCGTAGGCATAATGAATGTAATCTATTATTTCTCCCTCGGAATTGCTTTGCAGGGAAGTTATTTCAATACCCTTTTCTTTCCCATGCTCTTCTATAATATTTTCCAAATCCGCAAAGGTTTTATCTCCGTATATCTCAGGCTCTCTGATTCCAAGCATATTAAGATTCGGTCCATTTATTACCATTATTTTCATATCTATTCTCCTATCAAAATCTTTAAAAGTTTTTCAAATCTTTTATCTTCTTCTATTTCCAAAACGCCACAAATTCGCATTTCTCCTTCGCTTCGGGAGGCTCCAACTAAAAGAGCCATAGCAAGTGGGGCGCTATTCCATACATATGCACCGTCGCCTCTTAAAACTTGTCCACCGTGAATGATCAGTCCGTCCACAGTTTGCTTAGTATAAACGCCTAAGTGAGAAAATTCGGCGGCTATTCCTCTGAGCAACGACACATATTTTGTATTCTTAACGCCTGTAAGTCTGCTTTCCCCTATACAAAAAGCACATAAAAGCGCAATAAACGGAAGAATATCTTCATATCCTGTGCAAGAAATGTTTGTTCCTCGCATATTGGCATTTTTCTTGGCTCTTAAAAGTCCCTCTTTTTCTTCTATCTCTCCGCCAACACTTTTTATAATTTCTATTATTTTAGAACTTTTCTCGCCCAAGAATCCGATGTTCTGGCAGGAAATTTCGTTTCCAATGGCACCTGCCACAAGGAAAAGGCTTGCAAAAAAATCCTTCTCCTCTTCGCTTTTAAACTTGCCAAAATCAACAGTCTTATAAAGCATCCCAGGATTTACTGTAAGAACATCCATTCCCTCACCTCTCCTTTTCTTAGGCTTTTTATTATTATATACCAATTGAATATAAAATGCAATATTTTAGTCTAAGTCTTGCCATTTGTTCTTAAATTTAGTATCGTATTCAACCCCGCATTTGCAAACCGCATTGAATGCAAAACTTATACCGTTTTCTTCATTAACAGAAAACAATGGCGTTTCACAACTTTGGCAAATATATTTTCCATCTTTGTTATAAAGTTTTCTATCAGGATGAGTAAGTGTCGGGCGTTTCCCTCTGTAAAGCTCAGCCTTTACAATGTTTTTACATTTGCAGACAAAGGCAATCTTTATGTAAGAATAGTTCATCGGCTCAATATGCCCCAAAACATTATTACAGTTTTCGCAGATAATATCTCCGCCACTAACCCTATTAAGTTTAACTTTATATAAATTTTTCCAGGGACCTCTCATTTTATATCCTCTTATTCTTGCTTATATCCAAAAAATATGATATACTTAATATATCACAAATAAATACAAAAGTCCAATATTTTGTCGAAAAACCCTTTAAGGAGAAAATATTATGAAAATAAAAGTAATTGGAGCCGGTCTTGCCGGATGCGAAGCGGCATGGCAAATCGCAAAGCAAGGAGCCGAGGTTGAGCTTTGGGAAATGAAACCCCAAAAATATAGTCCTGCCCACAAAAGTCCTGATTTTGCTGAGCTTGTTTGCAGTAACTCCCTTCGCGCAGACGGAATTGCAAATGCCGTTGGCCTTTTAAAAGAAGAAATGAGAAAGATTGGCTCTTTAATTATGGAATGCGCCGATGCCACAAAAGTTCCCGCAGGGGGAGCTTTGGCTGTTGACCGAGATGGCTTTTCCAAAATGATAACCGATAAGATTAAAAATAACCCTAAAATAACTGTAAAATCGGGGGAAATTACCGAGATTAACGAAGATGAATACACGGTAATTGCTACCGGTCCTCTTGCCTCAGACGGAATAATTCCCGAAATCAAGAGGCTTACAGGTCAAGAATATCTCCATTTCTTTGATGCGGCAGCTCCTATTGTTTCCTATGAAAGTATTGATATGAGCAAAGCTTTTCGCGGAGCAAGATACGGCAAAGGCGGAGATGACTATATAAACTGCCCTATGAATAAAGAACAGTATCTTGCCTTTTGGAATGAGCTTATAAAAGCCGAGGCGGCACCACTTCACGGAGATATTGATAACCCTAATGTTTTTGAAGGGTGTATGCCAATTGAGATTATGGCAAACCGAGGGGAAGACACCATGCGCTATGGCCCTTTAAAACCGGTTGGTCTTACAAACCCTCACGATAGTTCAAGGCCCTACGCCGTTGTTCAGTTAAGGCAGGATAACGCAAACGGAACTCTCTTTAATATTGTTGGTTTTCAGACTCATTTAAAGTTTGGTGAGCAAAAAAGAGTTTTCAGTATGATTCCCGGTCTTGAAAACGCTGAATTCGTCCGTTATGGCGTTATGCACAGAAACACCTATATAAACTCTCCCGATTTGCTTACAAACACTTATTCCATGCGAAAATACCCTAAAATTTACTTTGCGGGGCAGATTACCGGTGTTGAGGGCTACATTGAATCAGCCTCTTCCGGAATGGTTGCAGGAATAAATATTGCGAGAAAGCTTCTGGGGAAAGAGGAAGTCGTGTTCAGTAACAGGACTGCCCTTGGAGCTCTTTCAAATTATATTTCAACCGGCTCCGTTGCAAACTTCCAGCCTATGAATGTTAACTTTGGAATTTTTGAAGATTTGGGAATGAGGATTAAAGACAAAAAAGAAAAAGCCTCAATGTTTGCACAAAGAAGCTTCTCTGAAATTGATAGCCTGACAATTTAAAAATAAAGCACCGCATAAGCGGTGCTTTTTCTTATTCAACTATTGCCTTAACGAATTCTTCGGCATTAAACTCCATAATGTCGTCCGCCGTTTCTCCGACGCCAACAAACTTAACAGGGATATTATATTCATTTTTAATAGGGAAAACTATTCCCCCTTTTGCCGTGCCGTCAAGCTTGGTTAATATAATTCCCGTAATATCCGCAACCTCTTTAAAGAGTTTCGCCTGCTGGACCGCGTTTTGCCCTGTGGTTGCATCCAAAACAAGCAAGACTTCCTTGGAAGAATCAGGGAGCTCTCTGTCTAAAATCCTGTAAATTTTTTTAAGCTCATCCATAAGATTTTTCTTATTGTGAAGTCTTCCTGCTGTATCGCAAAGTAAGATGTCTGCCTTGCGGTTTCTTGCGGCATTTATTCCGTCATAGATAACAGCCGCCGGGTCTGCGCCTTCCTGCTGTTTAACAATTTCGGCTCCTACTCTCTCTGACCAGACATCAAGCTGTTCTATGGCTCCTGCCCTGAATGTATCGGCGGCAGCCATGATAACCTTTTTCCCTTGCTTTATATACATATTGGCGATTTTCCCGATAGAAGTTGTTTTTCCAACCCCATTAACGCCAATAACCATAATAACCGCCGGAGTGCCTTTAAGGTTAATTTTGTCGTCGGCTCCATCGAGAATTTCTATTAAGATATTCGCAAGTTCCTCTTTTAATTCGTGGCTTTCCGTAAGCCTCTTCTCCTTGGCAACACCTCTTAATCTTTCAATAATTTCAAGAGATGTATTGACGCCTATATCGGCAGTTATCAAAACCTCTTCAAGCTCTTCAAAAAGCTCTTCATCAATCTTTTTAAAGGATTTAAGAGTGAATTCAATTTTTTCGTTTATGCTGTTTTTTGTTTTGCCAAGACTCGCTTTAAGCTTATCAAATAAAGCCATTATTTTGCCACCTCGTCAATGTTTAAAGATAAAAGTTTGGAAACGCCACGCTCCTGCATTGTAACGCCGTATAAGATGTTAGCCGCTTCCATTGTTCCGCGTCTGTGAGTAACAACGATAAACTGAGATTTCTCTGAATATTTTTTGAGATAATCAGCATATCTGTTAACATTAACATCATCAAGAGCTGCCTCAATTTCGTCGAGAATACAAAATGGTGTCGGGCGCACATTTAAGATCGCGAAAAGGAGAGCAATCGCAGTGAGGGCTCTTTCACCACCTGATAAAAGGGAAAGTCTTTGAAGTTTCTTTCCTGGTGGTTGAGCCTCAATTTCAATTCCGCTTTCAAGCAAATCCTCAGGGTCTGCAAGGCTTAAAGTTGCAAAACCACCGCCGAAAAGCTCAGCGAACACCTTGTTAAAACTACGGTTAATAACCTCAAACTGCTGCGCAAACTGTTTCTTCATAACGGTAAGCATTTCTGCTATAATCTTTTCAAGGTCTGCTTTTGCCTTTTCCAAATCATTTGTCTGAGCAAGAAGGAAATCATATCTTTCTTTGATTTCTCGGTAACTCTCAATTGCATCAATATTTATATTGCCCAAATTTTTGATTTTTGCTTTCAATGAAGCAATATCTTTTTCGGCATTACTAAGGTCTGCATTCTTGTCTGCAATCTCGTAGGCAGATGAATATGTAAGCTCATATTCGTCCCAAAGTCTTGTGAAAATATTTTCAAGTTCAGTTTCGCTTCCTGATTTTCTACTCTCAATCTTAGCTTTTTGGCGACTGAGACCGAACATAATATCATTAGTGCCTGTAATCTCTTTCTGTAAAAGTCTTGTTCTCTCTTCTGCCTTTGCTTTCTTCTCAGCAAGTTCTTTAAGAGTTTCTTCTGCCGTTTTTGTTGCAGTTTTAAGGGAGTCAATCTCGCCCTTTCCGCTTTCAATTTCTTCCTTAGCATTATTAATTCTATCAAGAAGCTCCTGCTTTTCCTTTTCGGAAAGTTCGGTCTTCTCCGCTATGGATTTAATAAGTTCTGACGCAATCAAAACCTTTTCCCGCTGAGACATAATGTCCTTTTCACAGGAATTTTCTTCAATAATGATTTCAGTAAGGCGGTCGTTTGCCTCTCTCGTCTTTTTAATAAGCTCTTCGAAGCCTTCCTGCTCTCCTGCAACAGTCTCTTCAAGAGTTTTAATCTCTTCTTTTGTTTTTGCAATGTTTTCGAGGAGCTGTGTCTTTTCCTTATCAAGTTTTTCTATACTCAAATCAATAGAAGAAATCTCATACTCAATATGGGTTTTAGCCGCGGTAACATTTTCCAAAAAGGCGTTATAATGGGTAAAGTCCGCCTGCGCCTTAATTAAATCATCACTGGTCATAGCAATCTCTTTATTGTCAAAATCAAGAGTTTCCGAAAGTTTTTGTATCTCCTCTGCGCTCTTGTTTGCCTCGTTGCGACAAGCAGAAAGCTTTTCTTTAAGAGCTTCAATCTGAGTTGCAAGGTCTTTGATTTCTGCATCTCGTGATAAGAAGCCGGAAGTTTTGTTAAAGCTTCCGCCGGTCATAGCTCCGCCTGTTTGCATAACCTCACCAGAAAGAGTAACAATCTTGATTTTATAATCGGCCGCTTTTGCAATAAGAGCCGCATTATCAATGTTATCCGCAATAACAATTGCCCCTAAGAGACTGCTTTTAATTGCGCTATACTTCTTATCTGTCTCAACAAGATTGGATGCTATATCAATATAGCCTTTCATATCTTTAACTTTTGAAACATCAAGAGTTCTTTCTTTAACAGTGGAAACCGGAAGAAATGTGGCTCTACCGCTTTTCTTGTTTTTAAGATATTCAATAGCGCGTTTTGCATCTTCCTCGTTTTCAACAACAATGTTTTGCCCTGCATTGGAAAGTGCCGTATCAATAGCAACAGTATATTCCTTCGACACTTTAACAAGGCGGGCAAAGGGGCCGTAAATCTTGGCGTTTTCTATTTCGGAAGGTGAGGCATTTAAAACAGCACGGACACTTCCCGAGAAGCCTTCCAAAGATTTTTCCATATCCTCTAAGATATTTTTCTTTGAAATCTTTTTGTTAAGCTCCGTATTAACGCTTTCGGATTTTTCTAAAAGAGCTGTTCTCTCGGTGCGTTTTTTGTCAATTTCTCCTGCTATAAAATCACGGTCAGCCTCAAGCTTTGCAAGTCTTTCCTTGTTCTTGTTAAGATTTTCTTCAATTTCCTTAACATTTTCCAAAAGCTTGTTATAGTCTTCCGCTTTTTCGCTGAGCTCATTTGTAAGAGTTATCTTTCTCTCCTCAAAATTCTGCTTGAAAATCTCGGAGTTTGCGATACGCTCTTTTATGCGGTTGATTTCTGAACTTTTTTCGATTATATCAGTTTTAATTCCCTCAACCAAAGAGTTTTTGCTCTGAGTTTCTTTTTCAATTTCAAAAATAACGCTTTCCTGATTGGCTTTCAAAACTTTGATTTCTTCGCATTTTGTCTGGAACTTTTCAAGTTCTTCTTCTAAAAGAGCAAACTGATTCTCCGCGTCTTTCGCTTCGGCGATATAACCGTTAACTGTTTCTTCAAGTCTTTTTATACTCTCTTCATAGTGGCTTATATCTGCAAGTAAAACGCTTATTTTACTATTTGAATCGCCAATATTTTCAATAGTTCTCTTCTCTTCTTCTCGGAGCTCCTCCATCTGAACATCCCAGGAAGAAATATCAGCATAAATCTCATTAACTAATCTTTCGTTATTTTCAACTTCGCTGCGGATTTTGTCGATTTCTCCGTCAGTTTCCGCAAGATTTTTAGCCAGTTCCTCAATGTCTGCTTTAAGCTTATCAATTTTAACAACAGACAAGTTAACCTCAATACCTTTAAGTTCATCGCGGATTTTAAGGTATTTTTTAGCCTTTTCAGACTGCTCAAATAAAGGTCCAATCTGGTTTTCAAGTTCCGCCATAATGTCCTTTACACGAGTTAAGTTTTCCGTTGTATGATTAAGCTTTCTTTCCGCTTCGTTCTTCCTGTATTTATACTTAGTAATTCCCGCCGCTTCCTCAAAAATCTGTCTGCGGTCTTCGGATTTATTGCTGAGTATCTCGTCAATTTTACCCTGTCCGATGATGGAATAACCTTCCCTGCCAAGACCTGTATCCATAAAGAGCTCATGGATGTCTTTAAGTCTGCATCCCACTCGGTTAATAAAATATTCGCCCTCGCCACTTCTGTAAACTCGTCTTGTTACGGTTATCTCTTCGTAATCAAGCGGGAAAAAGCCCTTGGAGTTATCAAGAGTCAGCGAAACCTCCGCAAACCCCATAGGTTTACGGTTCTGAGTTCCCGAAAAGATAACATCCTCCATTTTACTTCCGCGGAGAGTTTTAATGCTTTGCTCACCCATAACCCAGCGGATTGCATCGGAAATGTTACTCTTACCGGAGCCGTTTGGTCCTACAATTGCTGTTATTCCGGGATTAAAGTCAAGGTAAATCTTATCTGCAAACGATTTGAATCCCTGCATTTCAACACTTTTAAGCAGCATTTTTATCTCCTTTCTAGCCTTCCGCCTCGTCAGAAAGCATTGTCCATTCCTCGTAGTAGCTTTCTAAACTTTCTTTTTCTCGGCTTAAAGCTTCACATTTTTCATTCATCAGTTCATAATCCGAAAAAACCTCTTCCTTTGTCATCTCTTCTTCAAGATTTCTTATAAGTTCTTCGGTTTTTTCTATTAAAATTTCCAGCTCTTTGATTCGGTTTTTCCGCGTAGCATCTTGCCTTCTTTGTTCTTTGGACCGATAAGAGCTTTTTGGCTTATTAGCAATCTTCTCAATTACCGGCGCCTCATTTTTTGATGCCAGAAATTCTTTTCTTGCTTTATAATCTTCATATCCACCGTCGCATATGAAAACGCCGCCCGCTTCTATTTCGACGATTTTATCAGGGACCTTATTTAAGAGGTATCTGTCGTGGGATACGAAAATCAATGTTCCTTCATATTCCGAAAGAGCCTTTTCCAAAACCTCTTTTGATGCTAAGTCCAAATGGTTGGTAGGCTCGTCAAGGATTATAACATTGGCTTTTTCAAGCATAATGATGCAAAAAGCAAGTTTTGCTCTCTCTCCACCGCTTATAACCTTAACAGGCTTATAAACATCATCCTTTGTAAGAAGAACGCTACCTAAAACCTTTCTTATATCAGTTTCGCTTATATGAGGGAATCTGTCCCAAAGTTCATCAATTGCAATCTTATCCTGATTTATATTGAGATTTTCCTGTTCATAATAGCTAAGCGATACATTCTTGCCCCACTCAAAAGAGCCGTTATAATGAGGTATAATATCCAAGATCGTTTTAAGAAATGAGGATTTTCCAATCCCGTTATCTCCAATTATGGCTATCTTTTCGCCCTTTCGAATATGAAGATTTATATTGCTGCAAAGCACTTTCTTTTCTTCGCCAACACATACTTCAAGGTCGTTAACCTTTAAAACATCTTTATATGGCTCTCTGACGGTTTCAAATTTTAGTTTCATAACTTTAAGGTCACTGTCAGGTTTTTCAATAAGCTCCATACTTTCCAGAGCTTTTATTCTGGATTTTGCGCTGTTTGAAGTTGACGCCCTTGCAAGATTTTTATCAATATATGTTTGCATTTTTGCAATTTCTTCCTGCTGAGCCTCATATTCTTTTTGCTGTCTTTCTCTGCGCTCTTCTTTAAGCTTTAAGAACTTGGAATAGTTTCCCTTATATGTATAAATCTTCCCGCGCTCAATTTCAAAAACAGTATCAACTATTTTATCCAAGAAATATCTGTCATGGGAGACAACCAAAACTGCGCCCTTATATGAAATCAGATATTCTTCAAGCCAATTAAGGGTTTTAAAATCAAGGTGGTTGGTAGGTTCGTCCAAAATCAAAAGATTTGGCTCTTCAAGCAATAGCTTGGCAATTGCAAGTCTTGTTTTCTCCCCACCGCTTAAAGTGTTTATTATGGTATTTGTATCTTTGTTTCCAAACCCCATACCGTTTAGAATTGTCGCAATCTTAACATCAATATTATATCCGTCACGGCTGTCAATAAGTGCCTGGCATTTTGAATATTCCCCAGCCGTCGCTTTATATTCCGAGCTTTCCTTATCGGCAATTTCGCCCATCTTCTCGCCAAGAGAAACCATTCTCTCCTGAGCTGAAATAACATCAGAAAACGCCTTTTGCATTTCCTCAATGATTGAGCAATCTCGTTCTAAGCCACTGTTCTGTTTTAAAAAGCCGATTACCGTGTTATCGCTTTTATAAATATTGCCAACTTCATATTCTAAATTCCCTAAAATCACATCAAGGAGAGTTGACTTTCCTGCGCCGTTTACGCCAATAAGACCATAGCGACCTTTTTCCTCTATAGTCAAACTAACATTATCAAGTATTCGTCTTTCGCCAAAATTTTTAGAAAGTCCGTCAATTGAAATCAGCATTAAACTTATCCTCTAACTTAAAATTCGCTCTACTTTAATTTCCTTGTCATCAGCTTTTTGCACTTTTCTCAGCACCAGTAAAACGACTACTAATGACAGCAACGAGAAAAGAGCAGAAATAACTTCGCTTTCAAAAAGCAAATATCCTAAAATCCCACCTGCGATAAGGCTTATAATCAAAAGGCCATATCCCAAAAAGGACTTTTTAAGAAATTTTTTATCGTCCATTAAGACTTTAACAGTTTCTCCTGCCTTAAAGCCACAAGAGTTTTCATATTCAAAAATCATCTCCGAGGAGCACCCTTTACAATGGGCGCAATTTCCTCCGCAAGCAGATTCTCTGTCAATCCGTATTTTTACTGTTTTTTCGTCAGATGAAACAACATATCCGTTCTTTTCCATATCTACCTGCCGTTTTTAATATTTTCTGCCATTTGGAGCATTTCCTCAGCGCTTTTAAGAGTTGTCTGCGTAACAGAAACTCCACCTATAATTCTGCCAAGTTCTTCTATTCTGCCCTCATGAGAAAGCTTTGTGACCCCTGTATATGTCTTTTCGTCCCGTTTTTCCTTCTTTATCAAAAAATGTGTGTCTGCCATTGCCGCAATCTGAGCTAAATGAGTAACCGCAAACACCTGACAATCTGACGAAAAACCTGCAATTTTTTCGGCGATTTTCTGAGCCGCTCTTCCGCTTACACCCGTATCGATTTCGTCAAAAATCATTGTTTCAGATATTTCAGAGTCAGCCATAACGGACTTTATAGCAAGCATAATTCGTGAAAGCTCACCGCCTGATGCAATCTTATTCATAGGCTTTGGCTCTTCCCCTGCATTTGCAGAAATCAAGAACTCAACACTATCGCAACCGTTTTTATTATATTGAGCATTCTCTATCAAAACAACAAACTTAACATTTGGCATATCAAGGTCAGCAAGTTCGTTTGCTATTTTTTCTTCAATCTCACTTCCTGCCTTTTCGCGGGCATCTGTAAGTTTATTTGAAACCGCGTCAAGCTTTGCCTCGATTTTATCCATTTCTTGCATCAACTTTGCGGTATTCTCTTCGCTTTGGCTTAGTCTTTCATATTCATCCTTAATTTTTTCGAGATGTTCATTTATCTCTTCAATAGTATTTCCGAATTTTCGTTTAAGGTTATTTATAACATTAAGACGGGTTTCAACTTCATCAAGCTCCCCTTGGGAATAATCCGCTTTACTTAAAAAGCTTTTAAGTTCCCCTGTTATATCATCAATTTCGGCCATGGCAGAGCTGAGTCTATCCGCATAAGACCTTAAATTTTCATCATATTCTTTAACACCATCAAGACCCTTTACCGCTTTCATAATAAGGTCATAGGCCGCGCTTTGATATTCGCCGCCATAAAGCTCATCATAGGCAGACTGAACACCGAAAACAATCTTCTCTGCATTTTGCAAAAAGTTTCGTCTCTCTTCGAGGGTAACATCTTCGTCCGCTTTAAGCTTTGCGCTTTCAATTTCGTTTATCTGAAATTCAAGCAAGTCAAGGCGTCTTTCTCTTTCTTCTTTATCCCCTTTAAGCTCGTCAAGTTCCTGCAAAACACGCTTATAATCGGCAAAAACTGCCTTATATTCATCCTTTAAAGCATCATACTTACCATAACTGTCAAGAAAAAGGATATGATTGGCTTTATTCATAATTTTCTGGTTATCATTCTGACCGTGTATGTCAACCAAAAGCTCGCCGATTTCTTTTACGCTTGCAAGAGGAAGCATCATTCCGTTTACACGGCATACGCTTTTCCCATCGGCACTTATCTGACGAGACACAATAACCTGTTCCTCTTCAAGGTCAACTCCAAACTCGTCAAGCTTTTCTTTAACTTCTTTTGAGGTAACCGAAAAAGTTGCGCTTACCATAGCTTTCTCGGCACCTGTTCTTACAAGCTCTTTATTGGAACGGCTTCCAATAACCATATTTATTGCATCAATAAGGATGGACTTACCTGCGCCTGTTTCACCTGTTAAAACATTGAAGCCTTTTTCAAAATCGATTATAACTTCATCAATTACAGCAATGTTCTTTATGTATAATTCTTTAAGCACGGCAAATCCCCCTTTCTTTTTATATGGTTCTGTCTGCGATTTTCTCTCTTATAATATCATAAAAATTTCGTTTATTAAGATTTATAAACTTTACCTTGTATTTCGATTTTTTAACCTTGACACAGGCATCTTCCGATAAAACAAAGTTTCTCTTTCCGTCAACATTTAATACCGCATTGTTTCTGTATGGTTCTGAGAAAGAAACCTGAACGGTCTTGCTGTCAGGAACAATCATACACCTTGCCTTTAAAGTATGCGGACATATCGGAGTTATCATTATGGCATCAAGTTCAGGATGAACAATTGCGCCTCCTGCCGAAAGTGAATACGCCGTTGAGCCTGTCGCCGTTGCTATAATCACGCCGTCTGCGGGATAGTTATTCGTGTTCGTACCGTCAATATCAAGGCTTATGTTTATCATTCTTGCAAGCTCGCCTTTTAAGACGATATCGTTAA
>JAFQRU010000107.1 GCA_017409915.1 Clostridia bacterium | reverse complement strand
CAATGGATATTCTTATAACAGAGGCAGGGTGTGAACGATTTGAGCAGACAATATGAGGATATAAAAAGAATAAAGGGCGCAAGGTGGCTTCTCCTTTGGGTTATGCTTACCCAGTTTGTTTTAAAGGTTGCCTCTGCTGCCATAGTAAGCTTTCTTCCCAAGGCGGCAGAAGGCTTTGTAAGATATCAGAATTATATCCAGCTCGGTCTTATAACACTTTTAACTTTTATTGTTCCCATTATGGTTTATGGGGTGGCATTCTGGCGGAAAACTGACAGGTCAGATGCGGAAGAAATGAGATTTAACAATTTCTCGGACAAGCTTGTTGGCTTTATTGTTTTAATGGCGATTTCAGGTCAGTTTGTTATGGCTCTTTTGAATCTGCCTTTCGGAAAACTTTTCGGCTCAGGCGAGGGAGGACTTATTCCTCAGACAGGGGGAGAGGTTTTAGTGGCGCTTATTGTTACGGCATTCCTCCCGGGAGTTTTAGAAGAATTCTGGATGAGAGGCATTGTTTTAAGCGTTTATGAAAGACGAAGCACCTTTGTTGCAATCGCCTTTACAACAATAATGTTTGCTCTTCTTCACGGAAGCATAACAAAGCTTCCCGGAATTTTGCTTCTGGGCTTTGTTGCGGCGGTTATAACAATTCGGACAAACTCTGTCTATGCGGCAATGCTTTATCATATTATTAACAATGCAACATCTGTCCTTTTCGGGTATTTTGCAATCCACTATGAGATAGGGGATGTGTTTACCTGGACCTTGGCGGCAATTATGGTTTTGGTTTTCGTTGCATCTTTTATCTGCTTTTTAATTGTTGCGCCAAAGCGAAAGAGAAACAAGTGTAAGGATGAGGGAATGATGCTCCTTAAAAACTTTTTGAGCGTTCCCGTTATCTTGTGTCTTGTTGTTGTATTTTTGCAAATGAGGTTTAGAGGTTAGTTATGAAAAAGTTTATAAACATTATGAGAAAAAATAAAAAGCCAACGGCCATCCTTGCGGTTATTCTTACCGCAGTGATAGGCTTTTTGTGCTTTTTTATAAGTGTTTGCTCAGATATGTTTATAACGGATACAGACGAGGTTATAGTAGTTGATATTCCCGAAGGGGCAGGGGCGAAAGCCATAGCGGATATTCTTTATGAGGAAGAGGTTTTATCTCATCCAACAGTTTTCCGCATCTATGAAAAGCTCACAAGACGAGGGGTTTATCATAGCGGAGAACACGAGTTTTATAAGGGAATGAGCTACGGAGAGATACTGAATTCTCTTGAAACTGCTGTGAGCAATAATGTTACGGTAACAATCCCCGAGGGGTATGAGCTGGAACAAATTGCATCTCTTTTAGATAAAAAAGGCGTTTGTGAAATGAATGCCTTTTTAGAGGCGACAAAAGAGGAGTATCCTGACTTTCCTTATCTTAAAAATATACCGAGAAAGGATAATCCATTAGAGGGGTATCTTTTTCCCGATACTTATAACTTTGAAAGAGGACAAGCCCCAAGAAGTGTTGTATACCAGATGCTTTTGAATTTTCATAGGAAAGCATATACGGCATATATAGAAAGCGGAACTGACACTAGCCTTGATGATATAATTATTATGGCGTCAATTGTTGAGCGTGAAGCGGCGAACAGCTCAGAATGGGGCAAGGTTTCTTCCGTATTCTATAACAGAATTAATATAGGAATGAAGCTTCAATCCTGCGCCACAGTTCAGTATATAATCAAAGAGAGAAAAGATGTTTTATCCAATGCGGATATAAAAATTGATTCTCCTTATAATACCTATATGTATGAGGGTCTCCCCATTGGGCCAATTGCATCCCCGGGTCTTGGGGCGATAAAAGCGGCAATCGACCCTGAAAAAACCAATTATTACTATTTTGCGGCAACCAAAGACGGAAGCCGAAATGTTTTTTCTAGGACCGGCGAGGAACATTTAAAGACGGTTAAGGAGCTTCAAAAATGAGAGATTGGATAGAGGGCGACAATATAAACTATGACTATATTTTAAGGTACATAAGAGAGACTCTTCCAAAGAGCGAAGGGCTTCTTTTGGAGATGGAGGAATATGCCAAGGAAAACGGCGTTCCTATTTCTCAGCCTGAAAGTATAAGATTCTTAGAGATAATAATTAAGATTGCAAACGCCAAAAGGATTTTAGAGGTGGGAAGCGCAATCGGTTATTCCGCTATAAGAATGAGCAAGGCAACGGGCGGATGCGTTACTACCATTGAGCTTTCCGATGATATGGCGGACATAGCAGAGGAGAACATCAAAAAGGCAGGCCTTTCAGAGAAAATAACCCTTATCCGCGGAGATGGCAGAGAGGTTATCCCTGAAATTGAGGGCGAGTTCGACCTTATTTTTATTGATGCGGCCAAGGGGCAGTATCAAGAGTTTTTCAATGAAGCAAAACGGCTTTTAAGAGTGGGAGGAATCCTTGTCTCCGACAATGTTTTATTTAAGGGAATGACCGCCACAGACGAGCTTGTTATAAGGCGGAAAATAACAATTGTTAAAAGGCTTCGTGAGTACCTTACGATGCTTAAAGAAAATAAAGATTTTGCAACGGCTCTTCTCCCAATCGGGGACGGGGTTGCAATAAGCGTAAAAGAAAATTAAGAAAGGGTGATACTAAGTGGCATTTAATGAGCATACCAATATTGATAAGCAGAACATACTCAAAAACTTTGATTTCGTGCTTTTGTTCTTAACGGTTATTGCGGCTGTTTTTGGTATGGTTATGATTGCAAGCGCCACAGCATCCCCTGTTAAATATGTGTTAGTTCAGGGAGTTGCCCTTGTTTTAGGCCTTGTGGCAATCTTCCTTTTGATGATAATTGACTATGAATATCTGGCAAAGCTTAACGGTTGGCTCTATCTTGTATCCCTCGTGCTTCTTATTCTGGTTTTAATCCCCGGAATTGGAACCAAGGTAAACGGGGCAAGAAGCTGGTTTGACTTCGGAAGCCTTTTAAGTGTTCAGCCCTCAGAGTTTGTTAAGCTGTTTTTCGTTATAACATTTGCAAAGCATATTTCAGGGACAGGAATGCTTTTAAACAGACCGAGGAATGTGTTCTTTCTCACTCTTCATTTCGGAATTCTTTGCGCCCTGATTCTTCTTCAACCTGACTTTGGAACGGCGATGGTGTTTTTCTTTATGACCTTTGTTATGCTTTTCGTGGCAGGTCTTGCGTGGAAATATATTATTTCCCTTTTCGCTCTCCTTGCGGCGGCAGCGCCACTTGGCTGGTTTTTCGTTTTAAAGCCATATCAGCAGGACAGAATTTTAACATTCCTTAATCCTGAAAGCGACCCTATGGGCGCGGGATATCATGTTGTCCATTCAAAAACAACAGTAGGCTCAGGTCAGCTTTTCGGCACAGGCCTTTTTGAAGGGGCAAGTCAGTATAATAACTTCCTTCCTGCAAGACATACGGATTTCATTTTCTCCGTTGTCTGTGAAGAGCTTGGCTTTATCGGTGCTCTTGCGGTAATTTTGTTATTGGTTGCGATTATTGTCCGAATTGTTTATATAGGAATAAATGCAAGAAATGATTTAGGGAAATACATCTGCATAGGAATTGCAGCAATGTTTACTTTCCATTTAATTGAGAATGTTGGAATGTGTATTGGGGTTATGCCCGTTACGGGAATACCGCTTCCGTTTTTCAGTTATGGAGGGTCATCCCTTTTAACTAACCTTATTGCAATAGGGCTTGTTATGAATGTTAAATACCGAAGCAAGATGATAAACTTTTAGACGGGGCGTGATTTTATGCGGATGAGAAAAAAGAAACACAGAGAAGAGAGAATTGAAAACTGCAAGGAGTTGCTTACGGGAGAGTTTGAAACTTTCCGTAGTGATTTTAAAAATCTTTTTGAAAATAAAGAAAATGAAATTCATATTGAAATAGGCTGCGGAAAGGGAAGGTTTATCTCAGAACTTGCTGAGCAAAATCCAGAGATTAACTATATCGCAATCGAGAAAAACCTTGATGTTTTGGTTCTGGCTCTTGAAAAGGTTAAGGCAAAGGGCCTTAAAAATGTTAAGTTTTATGCAGGGGACGCAAGTTTTCTAAATGATATAGACGAGAATAATAAATGCGGAAGAATATACATAAATTTCTGTGATCCGTGGAAGAAGACTTATCAGGCAAAAAGACGCCTTACCCACGAGAGATTTTTAACCGTTTATAAAAGGATATTAAAAAGCGGCGGCGAGGTGCATTTTAAAACTGATAACAAGGCCCTCTTTGAGTTTTCTTTAAATTCATTCTCGGATTTTGGGTTAAGACTAAAAAATATTTCATTAGACCTTCATAATAGCTCCTTTGAGGGGAATGTTATGACGGAATATGAAACCCTCTTTTCAGAGGCAGGAAACCCTATTTATAGGTGCGAGGCAGTTTTTTAAATAAATAATCATAAAGGGAAAAGTTCCTTCATACAATGTACAAAGTGTAAAAGTACAAGTATGGAGGAATTTTTATGGCGGAATACGGCATTTATCACGATATTGCCAAGCGTAGCGGCGGCGATGTTTATGTGGGGGTTGTTGGGCCTGTAAGAACCGGGAAATCGACTTTTATAAAACGATTTATGGACCTTATCGTAATCCCGAACATTGAGAATGAGTATAAAAGGGCAAGGGCACAGGATGAGCTTCCTCAGAGCGCAGGGGGCAAAATGATTATGACCACCGAGCCGAAATTCATTCCCAATGAGGCGGTTGGAATAACCATCGGGGACGGAATAAATTTGAAGGTAAGAATGATTGACTGTGTGGGATATATTGTAAACAGCGCAATTGGTCACTTTGAAAATTCTCTGCCGAGAATGGTTAAAACCCCTTGGGAGGAAGAACCGATGCCCTTTGCCCAGGCGGCAGAAATGGGCACAAAAAAGGTTATAGATGAACATTCCACCATAGGAATCGTTGTAACCACAGACGGCACTGTAACGGACATCCCGAGAGATGATTATAAAGAGGCTGAGTCAAGGGTTATAGAAGAGCTTAAAGCTATAAATAAGCCTTTTGTTGTAATTTTAAATACCAACAATCCTAACACAGAACACGCCTTAAAATGCAAGGAAGAAATTGAAGAAAAATATGGCGTATGTGTCCTTCCTCTTAACTGCGCCGAGCTTTCAACAGGGGATATAAGCACAATAATGGAGAAAATCCTTATGGAATTCCCTGTTAAAGAAATCGGAATAAATCTTCCAAGTTGGATAACAACGCTTAGCGATGACAACTGGCTTAAAAAGCAGATTAAGGAGGATATTGTTTCCTCCTCTGAAAAGATTGAAAAGGTTTCTGATATAAAGGCTTTCGGGGAAAGGCTTCTTGCTTCTCCTTATATAGAGAGCGTAAACTATGAAAATGCGGACCTTGGAACGGGAAGCGTTAAGCTTAACGCCTGTGTTGGAGATGATATTTATTATAAAATAATCCAAGAGGTAACAGGATTTAATATTGAGGGGCAGAAGGGCCTTATGGAAACCCTTATAAATCTTTCTCATATTAAGAAAAAATATGAGAAGATTGAGATTGCCTTGGAAGAGGCCAATCGCCAGGGTTATGGAATTGTATCCCCGGGGATTGACGAGCTTACTTTAAGAGAGCCTGAAATTATGAAGCAGGGAAGCAAGTTTGGGATAAGACTCCGCGCCAGCGCCCCAAGTTTGCACATTATCCGCGCCGACATTGAGACTGAGGTAAATCCTGTTGTGGGAACGGAAAAACAGTCGGAGGAATTGGTTCATTATCTCCTGGAAGAATTTGAAAATGATCCCATTAAAATCTGGGAGTCAAATATCTTTGGAAAGTCTGTTCATGAGCTTGTTAACGAAGGCCTTTTGAACAAGCTGAATCATATGCCGACTGATGCCCGAATGAAGCTTCAAGAGACCCTTTCAAGAATTATAAACGAGGGCAGCGGCGGACTTATTTGCATAATTTTATAACATAAAAAGCGGTGGATAAAAAACACCGCTTTTTTGGATATAAAAAGATTGACACGGGGAAAGCACAATGCTATAATTAAGGTAGATTAAAGGAAAAATAACTTTTTTACGGATAAAATATGAAAGAGGGCTTTAAAAATGAAAAGGTTGAAAAAACTTGCCGTTTTTTTACTATCTTTAATCTTAGGTTTAGGGGCAGTTTCCTGCGATTTTAATAAAGCGGTGGCAAACCCGACTCCTGAAAGTCTTGTGGCGTCTTTTTATACGGCGTGGGAGAAATCAGATGTAAATGCTATTGCAAATCTGACCCACGAAAAGATGTGGGAGGTTGAGGCCAAGAGCGCTGATGTAAGCGTTAATGAACTTAAAACCCAGTTTAAAGCGACTTATGCCGAAGGGGCAGGCTCAACAGTTTATTATAAAGTTTTAAGCGTTACTGAATATAAGGCTGGGCAGGATGCCTTTGAAGATACTTATAAATGGGCTCTTGACCGCTATGAAATTGAAATTGAAGGCTATGCGGTTGTCCGTGTTGCTGTTACATATGACAACGGTGAACCTGTTACCGAAGATATGGGAATTATAAAGATTGATAAGTCCTGGTATGCAAAGGATTTATTGGGAATCTAACGGAGGGATAAAGATGCTTAAAGAAATGAGCCGATATATTGGGAAGAGCGAAAACAGAAAAGTTTTAATCGGTTTAATTGCGGTTTTAATCGCAATTGCGGCGGCAACTATAAGCATTTTGGTCTTTCTTGACAGAGGCAGAAAAAAGGAAGAAGAAATTTCCGAGGAATGCTTTGCCGAATAAATAAAGATAATGATAATGCCACAGAAAAACTCTGTGGCGTTATATGTATAAGGAGCCTGAGAATATGGAGATTAACGGATATAAAATTTTAAGCCCGCTGAGAGAAAACAGAAAAGGCATTTCCAAATGGGGCTTTGCCGAAAAAGACGGCGACGAATATTTTATTAAAGAGTTTTCCTCCCCAATCTATCCGATAAAAAGAGACGATTTATCGGAGGAGCAGATAATGGAAGAAATAACCGTCTGCAAAAAGTTTCAGGAGGAGAGAGGGAAGCTTTACAGAGCGATAAGCGAATGCGTCAGCGGAAATATTGTTCCTGTTTATGAGTTTTTCAGAGATAAAGGCAATTATTACATAACTACGGACAAAATTGAAGGGAAGCCTTTGACTCTTGACGAAATGAAGAAGATGTCTCCTTATCAAAAGCTTTTGGTAACAAGAATTCTGGCATATAGTCTCGGCCTTTTGCATAGCAGAGGCATAGTTTATGGAAATATTGAGCCAAGAAATATTTTGTTCTCAAAATCTCAGGGCGGAGTTTACACAGCAAAGCTCATTGATTTTGACAGTAGCTTTTTCGTGGATAATCCTCCGAAAGACGAGAGCGCCTTTACAAGCAATCTCAATTATCTCGCTCCTGAATGTCATCTTTATATGTCGGGGGAGGACGAGAAGATAACAACAAAAGCGGATGTTTTCTCTTTGGGAATTTTCCTCCATTTGTTTTGGAGCGGGGAGATGCCAATCTTTAACTATGACGAATATGAATATCCCTTTGAGGCAGTCCTCTGCGGAGAGGAACTTGACTTTTCAAGAGAGATGCCAAGAGGGGTTGCGGTGGTCTTAAACCAGATGCTTCGGAAAAACCCCAACGACAGACCGTCCCTCAGCTCAGTCTTTATGGCCCTTGCCAAAATAAATTTCGACAAATAAAAAAGGAGAGGTTTTCCTCTCCTTTTTAGTTTTACATATTTTCTGCGATATATCTTGCAACATGGACACCGCTGGCTGATGCGTGGGAGAGGGAGTGGGTAATGCCACTGCAATCTCCGATAACGAAGAGGCCCTTGTGCTTGGTCTGTAAGTTTTCGTCAATCTCAACTTCCATATTATAGAACTTAACTTCAACGCCGTATAAAAGCGTGTCGTCGTTGGCTGTTCCCGGTGCGATTTTGTCAAGCGCATAAATCATTTCGATAATGCCGTCTAAAATTCGCTTTGGAATAACAAGGCTTAAATCCCCCGGTGTTGCCGTAAGAGTAGGAGTAACATAGCCTTCTTCGATTCGGTCAGGAGTGCTTCGTTTTCCTCGGATTAAGTCGCCGAAACGCTGAACCATAACCCCGCCACCAAGCATATTTGAAAGGCGGGCAACGCTCTCGCCATAGCCGTTGCTATCCTTAAACGGATGAGAGAAATGCTTTGCAACCAGGAGGGCAAAGTTTGTGTTATCTGTCTGCTTTTCGGGGTCTTCATAGCTGTGGCCGTTAACGGTTGTAATTCCGTTTGTGTTTTCGTTAACCACAATGCCTCGGGGGTTCATACAGAATGTTCTGACTAAATCCTCATATTTTTCGGTGCGGTAAACAATCTTGCTTTCATAAAGCTCATCTGTTAAATGAGCAAAGATTTCAGCAGGAAGCTCAACACGGACACCAATATCAACTCGGTTTGACTTGGTTGGGATGTCCATATCCTGACAAACACTTTCCATCCATTTGCTTCCGCTTCGTCCTGCGGAGATGATACAGTTTGTTCCCTCGAAGGACTTATCCGCTGTATTAACTCTATACCCGCCGTCAATCTTTTCAACGCTGAGTGCGGGGGTGTTGAAATAAAAATCAACTTTTTTCTCAAGCTCGTTATATAAATTCTGTAAAACGATATAGTTGATGTCTGTTCCTAAGTGGCGGACTGATGCGTCAAGAAGATGAAGACCGCTTTGGAGGCAAAGCTTTTTAATATGAGTGTTGGTTGTGGAATAAAGCTTTGTTCCCTCGCCACCGAAAGAAAGGTTGATTTTGTCAACATATTTCATAAGGGAAATGGCTTCCTCTCTGCCGATATATTCGTAAAGAGTTCCGCCGAACTGGTTTGTTATGTTATACTTTCCGTCGGAAAATGCCCCTGCACCGCCAAAACCGTTCATAATTGAACAGGATTTACAGTTTATGCAGGATTTGATTTTCTTGCCGTCGATGGGGCACTTTCTCTTATCAAGAGAATTTCCCGCTTCAATAACGGCAATTTTAAGGTTTGGATTTTTCTTCGTAAGTTCGTAAGCGGAGAAGATACCGCCGGGGCCTGCCCCGATAATTAAAACATCATATTTCATTTTATATTACCTCTCTATCTTCTAAATACATAAAAGAGCATACAGAAAAATTGGAAAACGCTTCCGGCTAAAACGCACATATGCCAGATATAGTGCATATATTTTATGTTTTTAAGCTTATAAAATATAACGCCGATTGTGTAAGCAAGGCCCCCTGCCAGAAGGAGATAGAAGCCTCTTATGTCGATTGTCTGTATGAAGGGTTTCCAGATGAAAACCACGGACCACCCCATAATTATATAAGCAATCATAGAGAAAACCTTGAACTTTTTCATATCAACCGCATTTAAAACAACACCCAGTGCAGTGCAAGATGCGTTGATTAAAAATAGTGTCCAGCCTAGCTTTCCGCCTAAAAGGGATAGACAAATCGGGATATATGAGCCAAGGATTAAAATAAAAATAGAACAATGGTCTATAATCTGAAAAACCTTTTTGGCTGTTTTATTTGTAAGGGAATGATAAAGAGTCGATGCCAAATAGAGAATTATAAGACTTGCTCCGTAAAGGGAGGCACTGACAATAGCCATTGTATCCCCATAGATGCAGGCGAAGATGATGGCAATAACCGTCCCGGCAATTGCAAGAACCGCCCCAACCCCGTGGGAAATAGCATTGGCTATTTCTTCGCCCATTGTCTGAGGTCTTATAGTTTTTTCTTTTTTCATTTTAGGGTAACCTCCACTTGTATTAAAGCAATAAAACAGGGTAAAATATTTAAATACCCACATAAAAAAATTATACCAAAAATATAGCGTGGTGTCAATGGTGAAAAGAGTCGAGAGATAAAACCAAAAAAAGTCTTGACAGAAAAAGGAATCTGTGATATATTATATAAGTCGCAAAGTTGCGACGGTATGCGGAGAGGTGTCCGAGCGGTTTAAGGAGCTAGTCTTGAAAACTAGTGATGCGAAAGCACCCAGAGTTCGAATCTCTGCCTCTCCGCCAATTTTTTTTAATATGGTAATAAATTCGGAGAAGTACTCAAGAGGCCGAAGAGGCGCCCCTGCTAAGGGTGTAGGTCGGGCAACCGGCGCGAGAGTTCAAATCTCTCCTTCTCCGCCAAGCAAAGAAGACTGCCAGAGGCAGTCTTTTTTGTTTGGCATAGGGGATTTGAGCCTCGCGCCGGGACCCGGCAAGAGAGCACCGAACACGACCGCGTTCGGTGAACGATGAAGGGAGTGTGCAGGTGTGGCAGCAACACAGCGAAACAAGCCACTTGATGGCGAAGTTGAGTTGATGTTGCAACTGCCCCATAAGGGAAATCTCTCCTTCTCCGCCAATCAT
>JAFQRU010000106.1 GCA_017409915.1 Clostridia bacterium | reverse complement strand
TAACATAAACGGCGACACGGCGGCAGCATATATTGCAGGGGCGCTTAACGCAAAAAGACTTATAATGATGACAGATGTTGCGGGAATTTTAAGAGATAAGGAAGATGAATCCACTCTTATTCCTGAAATAACCTTAGAGGATGCAGAAAAGCTTTTTGATGAAGGCGTAATCTGCGGAGGTATGATTCCTAAGGTGAACTGCTGTATAGAGGCAATTCATAAAGGGGTTAAAAAGGTTATTATAATGGACGGCAGAGTTCCCCATTCAATTCTTATGGAAACCCTTACCAATGAGGGCGCAGGAACAATGGTTACAGGAGATAAAGATGAGTAAGTTTATAGAAAAAGACAAGAGCTTTGTTGCAAACACTTATAAAAGATTTCCGATTGAGATTGTTTGCGGAAAAGGCTCTTTGGTTTATGACACAGACGGAAAAGAATATATTGATATGGGTTCGGGTATCGGCGTAACCTCTTTCGGAATCGGCGACGAGACTTGGAAAGAGGCGGTAAAAGCTCAACTTGATAAGGTTCAGCATATGTCAAACCTTTATTATACCGAGCCTTGCGCAGAACTTGCACAGCTCCATTGCGAGAAAACGGTAATGAAAAAAGTTTTCTTCTCAAACTCGGGGGCGGAGGCAAATGAATGCGCTATTAAAGTTGCGAGAAAGTATGCTCAGGACAAAAAGGGCGAGGAATACAGCACTATAATTACCCTTAAAAACAGCTTCCACGGAAGAACAATAACTACCCTTTCTGCAACAGGTCAGGATAAGTTCCACGAGCTGTTTAATCCCCTGACAAAAGGCTTTGTTTATGGGGATGCAGAGGATTTAGATGGAATTAAAAAGCTTGCGACAGAGAATAAAACCGCAGGAATAATGATTGAATGTGTTCAGGGCGAGGGCGGAGTTATTGCCTTAAGCCGTGAATTTATCGTGGGCCTTTATGAGTTTGCCGTAGAAAACGATATTTTATTTATGGTTGACGAGGTCCAGACAGGAAATGGCAGATGCGGAGAGCTTTATGCTTATATGAATTATGGAATTAAGCCTGACATAGTTTCAACGGCTAAAGGACTTGGAGGAGGTCTTCCTCTCGGAGCAACTCTCTTTGGAGAAAAGACCGAAAATGTCTTAGGCTTTGGGGACCACGGCTCAACTTTCGGGGGAAACCCTGTTTGCTGCAGCGGTGCGCTCAGCATTATAAAGCGTCTTGACAGAGCATTTTTAGATGATGTTAAGAAAAAGAGCGAATATGTTTTTGATGCCTTAAGTGGCGCAGAAGGAATAAAGTCCGTCAGCGGAATGGGACTTATGATAGGAATTGAAACGGAGCGAGCTGCAGGCGAAGTAGTTTCAGAATGTATAGAAAGAGGAGTTTTGTGCCTTACCGCAAAAACGAAGGTTCGGCTTCTCCCTGCTCTTAATATTCCGATGAATGTTTTGGAACAGGCCATCGAAACCATTAAGGAAGTTTGCGGAAAATAGGAAAGGATTGGGGAAAATGAATCTTAAAGGAAAGAGCTTTTTAAAGCTTTTGGATTTTACTCCTGAGGAAATAGGGGGTCTTATTGACCTTGCGGCAGAGCTTAAAAATGCAAAGAAAAAGGGCGTTGAACACAGAATTTGCAAGGGAAAGAATATCGCTTTGATATTTGAAAAGACTTCCACAAGAACACGCTGTGCTTTTGAAGTTGCAGGGGCAGACCTTGGGATGCATGTGACTTATCTCGACCCGTCAGGCTCACAGATTGGTAAGAAAGAGAGTATTGCCGACACCGCAAGAGTACTCGGTAGAATGTTTGACGGAATTGAATACCGTGGCTTTGGGCAGGAAATTGTTGAAGAACTCGCTCACTATGCAGGGGTTCCTGTTTGGAATGGTCTTACAAACGAGTTCCACCCGACACAAATCTTAGCAGACTTTTTGACAATCAAAGAACATTTCGGCACACTTGAAGGCAAGACCTTGGTTTATATGGGGGATGCCAGATATAATATGGGCAACTCGCTGATGGTGGGATGCGCTAAAATGGGAATGAACTTTATAGCTTGCGCTCCGAAGAAATATTTCCCTGATGAAAAGCTCGTCAAAGAATGTGAGGCTGTTGCCAAGGAAACAGGGGCAACGCTTAAATTCATAGAGGACCCGATGGAAGCTACAAAAAATGCCGATGTTATCTATACTGATGTATGGGTTTCAATGGGCGAACCGGCGGAAGTCTGGGAGGAGAGAATAAAGGATTTATCTCCTTACCAGGTTAATAAAAAGATTATGGACAACGCAGGAGAAAATTGTCGCTTCATGCACTGCCTCCCTGCTTTCCACGACCTTAAAACAACAGTCGGAAAAGAAATTCACGAAAAATTTGGAATTGATTGTATGGAGGTTACCGACGAGGTTTTTGAAAGCTCTCAGTCAATCGTTTTTGACGAGGCGGAAAACCGTATGCACACCATAAAAGCTGTTATGGCGGCAACTCTTTGTGATGAAATTTAATATGTTTTGCGCCTTGTATCCGAGAAAGGATATGGGGCGTTAAATTTTACAAAAAAAGCTTGTAAATGGAAATTCGTTATGGTATTATTAAAATATAGGAAATTTAAAAAGAGGTGGCTTTTATGGCAAGAAAAAAAGATTTCGTTTCAACCGTTAAACCCATTGACTCCATTCGTCATATGATGCAGATGGCAGTTGATGAAGCGGGAGATAATATTGCTTATAAGTTTAAGGAAAAGGGCGAGGTAAGAGAAGTTACTTTTAAGGAATTCCGCGACACAACTTTCTATCTCGGCACAGCTCTTTATGATTTAGGGCTTACTAAAAAGCATATTGCAATGGTTGGCGAAAACAGCTACAACTGGATTTGCGTTTATTTAACTGTGCTCCAAGGGGACGGAGTTTATGTTCCTGTTGATAAGGAGCTTCCTCCTGAGCAGATGTCTTTCGTTTTAAACGAGAGCGATGCTGAGGTGCTTTTTTATACAAAAACATACGAGGACTTTATCAGAGAAAATAAAGATAAGTTCCCGAAAATTAAAACCTTCGTTGCAATAGACGGAGAGGATGATACTGACCTTTCTCTCTCCTTTAAGAAGCTTATTGCAAAGGGAAAAGAACTTTATGAGGGCGGCGAAAAAGGCTTCCTTAATTTAGAAAAAGATGTAAAAGATATGCGTATGCTTGTTTTCACATCCGGAACAACAGGTGTTGCAAAGGGCGTTATGCTTTCAGAGTATAACCTTATAAGCAGTGTGTATTACGGACTCCAGACCTCAACAATTTATGATACAGGTCTTAGCGTTCTTCCTTATAACCATACATACGAAGCGGTTCCGGGAATTTTGGTTGCAATCCATTTTCACGCAACTCTTTGCATTAACGAAAACTTAAAAACTGTTCTTAAAAACCTCAATCTTTATAAACCGAAATATATTTATGTTGTTCCTGCTTTTGCAGAGGTTTTCTATAAGAAAATATGGTCTAATGCAAAAAGCTCAGGAAAAGAAACTATCCTTAAAGTTATGGTTAAGGTAAGTAACTTCCTTCGAATCTTCGGAATTGATTTAAGATATAAGCTCTTTAAGTCAGTTCACGATGCTTTCGGCGGAAACCTCCGCAAAATCGTTTGTGGCGGCGCTCCACTCCGTCAGGAACTTGGGGAGTTCTTCAACTCTATCGGAATAAGCCTTACAAATGGCTACGGTATAACAGAATGTTCTCCTCTTGTAAGCGTAAACCATGATACCTTTAACGACTGCTCAACAGTTGGAAAGCCACTTCCTTGCTGTGAGATTAAAATTGACCTTCCTGATGAGGACGGCATCGGCGAAATCTGTGTTCGCGGAGATGTTGTTATGCTTGGCTATTATAAACAGCCTGAGCTTACAATGGAGGTTTTAAGCGAGGACGGATGGTTTAAAACAGGGGACTTTGGCTTTGTTAATAAGGACGGTCAGCTTGTTATAACAGGCAGAAAGAAGAATATCATTCTTTTAGACAACGGAAAGAATATTTTCCCTGAAGAAATTGAAAACTATATTATGTCTATTCCTTATGTTGAAGAGGTCGTTGTATATGGAATTAAGAACAAGGACGGGGTTGATGAAAAACTTTCCTGTCAGGTGTTCTTATCTGAGGAAAAGGTTGCAGAACTTGGCATTGAAAATCCAAGAGAACAGGTTAAAGGCGATATTGCTGCGGCGATTAACTTCCTCCCTGCATATAAGAGAGTAAGCAATGTTATTGTCAGAGATGAGGCTTTTGAAAAGACAACAACAAAGAAAATAAAAAGAGCAGTAATAGACACAACAAAATAAAAGGAGAAAATAAAATGAGCCATATGGAAGATAATGAAAACTACTTGGTTGAGCTTATAAACGAAGACGGCGAAAAAGAGATGTTTGAGCATCTTGACACTGTAACTGTTGACGGAAACTACTATGTTATCTGTGTTCCTTATCTTGAAGAAGAAACAGATGAGATTGAAGAGGTTGTTATACTTAAAATGGTGGAAGACCCTGAAAATCCTGACGGTTCACTCCTTCTTCCTGAAGAGGATGAGGATATTTTAGATAAGGCTTATGAGCTTTTCGTTGAAAGAAACGAAGACGAATTTGACTGGACAGACTAAGATTTTTTGACAGGGGAACTATCCCCTGTCAAAGTGTTTTAGCCTTAAATAAAAGGAGAGAGGGAAATGAGAAAATCTTTTTCCTTCCCGAAAGAGAGCTCCGAGATGATAAAAGGCGTGGCGATTTTGCTTATGCTCTTTCATCATTTCTTCGGTTTCCCCAACTGGTATGTTGAAGGGATTTCTTACATAGGTGTTCCTCTTCGGGTTAATACGGCAGAATATGTTTTGGGACAGTTCGGGCATATTTGCGTGGGGATTTTTGCTTTTTTGACAGGCTACGGAATGTTCTTCTCATATCAAAGCGGGAGAAACTACATAAAGAGTCTGAAAAAGCTGGCAAGGTTCTGGGCAGGTTATCTTTTAATCCTGTTTGCAATTGCAATACCCCTCCACTATTTTGTGGGGAGCGCGGATATAAGTTTAAAGCTTATTCTTAAAAATATGATAGGATATGACACAACCCTTGTGCCTTTTGGTTGGTATGTCCGGTTTTATATTGCAGTTATGCTAACTCTTCCATTTATATATAGGGCAATGCCCCGAAATGGATTTGCAGGAGTGGGGCTGTCTCTTGTATGCCCCCTTATAATAAATCTCTTTCTAAGCAGAGTTCCGGGGATAAACGCTTTTCTTGTAAAAACAGTTGCATATACAATGGAATATTTTCTTTGGCTCCCTTGCGTTCTTATGGGACTTTGCTTCGCAAAATACGGACTCCTTGGGAAAATTGACAAAGGCTTTGAAAAGCTGAAAAAGGGAGAACATATTGCCTGCATAGTATTGCTTCTTGCGATAATGTATTTAAGGGCATATAAAGAAGATACCATAGGAACAATAATTTTTAGTTTTGACAGTTTTTATGTTCCGCTTTTTGTGTATATCTGCGCTAAATATTTAAACTACGCACATGGATTTATTAAAAAAATCTTAGAGTGTCTTGGTCGGCACAGCGTGAATATATGGTTTTTGCATTCTATGTTTTTCTTCGGTACTTCGGCGCTGATGAAATATGCCTTTTTGCCGAAAGTGTCGGTGCTGATCATTATATGGGTAATTTGTTTGTGCCTTCCCGTATCTGTTGTTTTAAGGAAGGCTTCAAAAGGCCTTTTCCCTAAGAAACAGTCCAAAACAGAAATCAAAATGGAAGAGGCTGAAAAGGTGTTATCTCTCAAAGGATAAAGGAGGTGGAAATATGTTCAAAAGACTTCAATGGAAAATGGTAGTTATGTTCGTGGCTCTTGTTTTTATAACAATGCTCCTTGCGGGCATATTTATGATGAGTAATATTATTGAAGTGTATCAGGAAGACTTTATTTCTCAGCAGGAAGCCGCCATAGAAGGGGATTTGATTGTTTCCATCCGCAACGCTTTAACATCAAAAGGGACAAATGAAGAGCGCCTTGCAAAAGCGTCTAACTCCATTTCTCTCTATGCAGGAAGAATGGGACTTGGCGCTCAGAGAGATTGCTATATTTTAGACGGAAATACGGGCAGGGTTGTAATCTCATACAGCGGGAAGAATACAATTCTTGAAAAAACTCCCAACATAATTTCTGCTATGGCAGGGAAAAAGGGACAAAGCTTTAGCTTTGACACAAATTATATGGATTATGCTGTGTCTTTTTCAGCAGGCGGAGAAGACTATATTTTCTATGTTAAGGATAACAGAGAATCTGTAAATTCTCTTGTTCAGAATATGATGCAGATTATTATTCAAGCTCTTTTGATAAGTGCTCTGGCGTCCATATTCCTTTGCTATTTCTTCGCAAAGACCATAACCAAGCCAATAACGGTTTTAACCGAAAAGGCGGAGGATTTTGCGGAGGGTAATTTTGAGTCAAGACTTGAAACAACCTCCTCTGACGAAATAGGAAGCCTTATGGAAACCTTTAACTATATGGGAAATGTTATGAGTAATGCCATTTCCGAGGTTGCGGGGGAAAAGCATAAGGTTGAAGTAATACTCGAAAATGTTAATAACGGCATTATCGCCTTTAACACAGACCAGGAGATTATCCATCAGAACAGTGCCGCTAAAAAGCTTTTTGGCAAACATTTAAAGGACGACACAAAGTTTGACGATTTCTGGAAGAGTCTTGGAACAGAACTTTCCATGGAAGAGTTTACATATCTTAATAAGCTTCGCCCCGAGGAAAGAGATATTGAGTTTGGCAAAAGCAGAATTAAGGCATATATAATTCCTTTCAGAATTGAAAAAGGGAAAATTGCAGGTATAGTATCGGTTTTTGAAGATGTTACTAAGCAGTTTAACTTAGAAGAGTCCCGCCGTAAATTCGTGGCAGAGGTTTCTCACGAGCTTAAAACTCCTCTGACCACAATCGGAACCTATACGGAAACTCTGTTAGACGGATATTTAGACGACAAGGAAATGGCGACAAGCCTTCTTAAAACCGTCCACAGCGAGACCGACAAAATGACTGCCCTTGTTAAAAATCTTTTGACCCTTTCAAGATACGATGCACAGAAAGAAGAAATTCAAAAAGAGCTTTTCAGCCTTGATGAGCTTCTTCGCGAGGTTGTTAAAACTTTCAAAGTTGAGGCAGAGAAGAAGGGTTTAAAGCTTATATATAACCTTACAACCCAGAGCCCAACAATCTTAGGGGACAAGTTCCAGATTGAAAGAGCAGTTAAGAATATCGTTTCCAACGCCATTAAATATACAGATACAGGTGCAGTTAAAATTTTCTGCGGATATCTTTATAATGAGGCTTATGTTAAGGTCGAGGATACAGGCAAGGGTATTCCTGAAAAAGACCTTCCTCATATCTTTGAGAGATTTTACAGAGTTGATAAGGCTCGTTCCCGTGAAATGGGTGGAACAGGGCTTGGCCTTGCCATAACAAAAGAAATAATCGAAAGCCATGGGGGAAGTGTCTCTGCTGAAAGCGAAATCGGAAGCTTCACAAGATTCACAATTAAGCTCCCCGTTGCCAAGGAAGAATAGTATAAAACCGCGTAATCTTTTTGGTTATGCGGTTTTTGTGTGGGTTTTAACTGGTTTTTATTGGGAAAAAGAGCGAAAATGTTAAAATTTTTGGAAAAATCTTTATTTTTCTTTGTTTTGTATTGACTTTTTGTGATTAGTGTTATATAATCAAAAATAGATAGGTATCAAATTTTATTTTAGATAAATGGAGGTTTAGGCATGAATAAGGTTTATACAGAATTTATAGAGAAAAGCCCGAGAATACCGCTCTTAGTTGATGCGTTATTCCAGAAAATGCCTGAAATTGAGGTAGAGAGAGCTGTTTTACTTACAGAAAGCTATAAGCAGACAGAAGAGCTCCCTATTATTTTGCGTCGTGCTATGGCATTTAAGCATATCTTAGAGAACATTCCTGTTACTATAAGAGATAATGAACTTATTGTCGGAAGCGCAACAAAAACACCAAGGGGTTGTCAGGTTTTCCCTGAGTTTTCTTATCGGTGGCTTTTGGATGAGCTTGACATCATAGGAGAGCGCTCTGCTGACCCGTTCTATATTTCTGACGAGAACAAAAAGGTTTTAAGAGAAACCTTTAAATATTGGGAAGGCAAAACAACAAGCGAATTTGCTCAGGCAAATATGACTCCTGAAACTTTAAAGGCTATCGACCATAATATTTTCACAGTCGGCAACTATTTCTATAACGGAATCGGCCATGTTACTGTAAATTATGGCGAAGTTTTGGAAAAAGGTTTTGACGGAATTATTAAAAAGGCTAAGGCTGAACTTGACAAGTGCAAGGTTTCAGACCATAATTACATAACAAAAAGCGCTTTCTTAAAAGCGGTTATTATCTGTGGCGAGGCGGTTTGTGATTTCGCTCTCAGATATTCTGCTCTTGCCAATAAAATGGCAGAAAAGGAAAGCGATCCAACCAGAAAGCAGGAACTTAACAAGATTTCAAAAATCTGTGCTAAGGTTCCAAGATACGGAGCTGAAAACTTCCATGAAGCTTGTCAGTCCTTCTGGTTTGTTCAGATGCTTATCCAGACAGAGTCAAACGGGCACTCCGTTTCTCCGGGACGCTTTGATATGTATATGTATCCTTATTATAAAATGGATATGGATAAGGGCGCAATTTCAAGAGAAGCTGCTCAGGAACTTTTAGACTGCGTATGGGTTAAGCTTAACGATTTGAATAAGGCTCGTGATAAGGCGTCAGCAGAAGGCTTTGCAGGATACAGCGTATTCCAGAACCTTATTGCAGGCGGACAGAACAAGGAAGGCCTTGATGCAACAAACGATTTATCTTATATGTGTATCAACGCAACTCTTCATGTTATGCTTCCTCAGCCATCATTCTCAGTTCGTGTATGGAACAAAACTCCTCACGAGTTTATGATAAGAGCGGCAGAGCTTACAAGAACAGGTATTGGTCTTCCTGCTTACTATAACGACGAAGTTATCATTCCGGCTCTTATTAATCGTGGTCTTACCATTGAAGACGCAAGAGATTATAATATTATCGGTTGTGTTGAACCTCAGAAGTCAGGTAAGACAGACGGCTGGCACGATGCGGCATTCTTCAATATGTGCCGTCCGCTTGAACTGGTTTTCTCAAACGGAGTGGATAACGGCGTTCAGGTTGGTCTTGCCACAGGCGATGTTACGAAGATGACTGATTTCGAGCAGGTTTATGATGCTTATAAAGCTCAGACAGAGTATATGATAGAGCTTATGGTTAACGCAGATAACGCAGTTGACATTGCTCACGCTAAGCGTTGCCCGCTTCCTTTCTTATCTTCTATGATTGAAGATTGTATCGGCAGAGGAAAGTCTGCTCAGGAAGGCGGAGCGGTTTATAACTTCACAGGCCCTCAGGGCTTTGGTGTTGCCAACATGGCGGACTCACTTTACGCTATCAAGAAGCTCGTTTTCGACGAGAAGAAAGTTACAATGGCTGAATTTAAAGAGGCCCTTGAAAATAACTATGGCTATGGAATTCCTGATGAGGAAGTTCAGAATATCGTTGTTGGTGTTGCAAAGAGCCTGGCTCAGAAGGGCGTTCAGCTTGACGAAGGCCAGATCAGCGAGCTTGTTGGGAAAGTTAAAGCTGGAAGCAACGGCAAGTATGACTATCTCTTAAAGCTTATAAACGAAATTCCTAAATTCGGTAACGACAACGAAGTTGTTGACAGCTTTGCAAGAGATGTGGCTTATACATATACAAGACCGCTTGAAAAATACAGAAATCCAAGAGGCGGAAGATACCAGGCAGGTCTTTACCCGGTATCTGCCAATGTTCCTCTCGGTAAACAGACAGGGGCAACCCCTGACGGAAGACTTGCGACAACTCCTGTTGCAGACGGTGTTTCTCCGTCAGCTGGCAAGGATGTTTCCGGCCCGACTGCTGCGGCTAACTCAGTTTCAAAGCTTGACCATTATATTGCGTCAAACGGAACACTTTATAATATGAAGTTCCATCCGTCTGCGCTTAAAGGAAGAGCAGGACTTGAAAGCTTTGTATCTTTAATCAGAGGATACTTTGACCAGAAGGGAAGCCATGTGCAGTTTAATGTTGTAAGCCGTGAAACTTTAAGAGATGCTCAGAAGAATCCTGAAAACTATAAGGGCCTGGTTGTCCGTGTTGCAGGATACAGCGCACTCTTTACAACCCTTTCAAAATCTCTTCAGGATGACATTATCAACAGAACTGAACAGGGAGGCTTCTAATGGAAGAATATTTGAAAGCGAAAGGGCGGATATTCAACATCCAGCGTTTTTCCGTTCATGACGGCCCGGGAATAAGAACGATAGTGTTCTTAAAGGGTTGTGCCCTTCGCTGTCGGTGGTGCTGTAACCCCGAATCTCAAAAAGGTATTATTGAGGAAATGGAGGTTGGCGGCGTAAAGAAAACCGTTGGCGAAGATGTTACGGCAGGCGAGATTGTGGAAAAAATCGAGCGTGACAGAGTTTACTACCGCCGCTCAGGTGGTGGGGTTACCCTCTCAGGAGGCGAAATGCTTTGTCAGGCAGATTTCTCAGCCGCAATACTCAGAGGCTGTAAGGAAATCGGAATAAACACTGCTGTTGAATCCACAGGCTTTGCTCCCTTTGAAACCATCCAGAAAGTGCTTCCTTATATAGATACATATTTAATGGATATAAAGCACATAAACAGTGCAAAGCATAAAGAGTTTACAACTCAACCAAACGAGCTTATTTTAGAAAACGCAAAAAAAATTGCAAAGGCAGTTAATAAGCTTATAATAAGAGTTCCCGTTGTTCCAACCTTCAACGATACGGAGGAGGAAATCGAGGAAATCGCGAAATTTGCCAAAACTCTTGAAGGGGTGGAGGAGGTTCATCTTCTTCCTTATCATAACTTCGGGGTGGATAAATATAAAGGTCTTGGAAGGCCTTACTTAATGGGAGATATAAAAACTCCCGATGACGAGAAGATGCAAAGGCTTATGCAAAGAGTTTTAAAGCACGGGCTTAAATGCCAGATAGGAGGGTAATTATGGATTTTGAAGATAAAATGCGAATAGTCCAGGAACTTGTTCCCGGCAAACAGATTACTTTGGCACACATAATTGCCAACCCCGACGATGTGCTTTATCAAAAGCTCGGTCTTGACCCTGCCCTTGATTATGCAAGGTCAGCAATCGGGATTATAACCGTAAGCCCATCCGAAACCGCAATCATCGCAGCGGATGTTGCAATGAAAGCATCCGGCGCAGACATCGGCTTTGTGGACCGTTTCAGCGGAACCCTCATTATGACGGGAACTGTTGCTCAGGTTCAGGCGGCTGTTACCGCGGTTACAGAATACTGTGAAGAAACCCTCGGCTTTACAGTTTGCAAGGTTACTAAAACATAATGAAAAAAATAATGTTTGTGGGCAGAAGTGAGGCGGGGAAAACAACCCTGACTCAGGCTCTTAAAAATCAGGAGATAAAATACGAGAAGACACAAGCCGTAAACTATACGGATGTTATCATCGACACTCCGGGGGAATATATCCAGACAAGAGAGCTGGGCTCGGCCCTTGCGGTTTACGCTTATGAAGCGGATGTTGTCGGCCTCCTAATTGATGCCACCGAACCATTTTCACTGTTCCCGCCCTGCATAACGGGGATGTGCAACAGAGAGGTTGTTGGAATCGTAACAAAAATCAACGACAAAGATGCTAATGTGGAAAGAGCGAAAAACTGGCTTCGCCTAGCAGGTTGCAAAACCATTTTTCCGGTTGATTCGGTTACGGGGGAAGGAATAGAAGCCCTGAAAAAGCATCTTGCCCAAGAAAAAGTGATAAAAAACCACAAAAACACAGAAAAAACCACATTATAGTATTGACGAAAAACGAAAAATGTGGTAAAATAAAGACAAAATCAAACAAATAACAACATTTAACCAAGTAAACAAACACAAATCAACATAGAAAAGGAGAAAAGACTATGGTTTCAGAATACGAAATCAAAAAACAAATTTGCGACATCGGCAAAAGAATCTACGACAGACGAATGGTTGCTGCAAATGATGGTAACATCTCCGTTAAGATTTCAGATAACGAGTTCCTTTGCACACCAACAGGTGTAAGTAAAGGTTTCATGACTCCTGATTACATCTGTAAGATTGACGGACAGGGAAACATCCTTCATGCAAACCCGGGCTTTAAGCCATCTTCTGAAATTAAGATGCACCTTAGAGTTTACCAGAAGAGACCGGATGTTAAAGCTGTTGTTCATGCTCATCCGATTTTCGCAACAGCATTTGCAATCGCAGGCATCCCGCTTACAC
>JAFQRU010000105.1 GCA_017409915.1 Clostridia bacterium | reverse complement strand
TTCTCCAAAAGCTTTTTGGTAAGCCAGAGGGGGAAGGAGTATTTAAGAGAAAGATATTCCGCCTCGTTTTCCTTTTCGAGAAAGGAAATGCTGTCTATATTTCTTGAAACATTTCTTAAAACCGCGTTTATAAAACCTCGGGATTTGTTTGCATACTTTGAGGCAAGCTTAACACTTTCGTTGCAAGCGGCGCTGTGAGGAATTTTGTCCATATAATACATCTGGTAAACTCCTAACCTCAAAAGGTTCTTAACCCAAGGGCTCATTTTCTTTATTTTAACGGAAGAAAACTGCCCTATACTATGGTCAAGAGAGAGTTTATTTTTAACAATCCCGTAGATAACCTCCGTAACAAAGGCGCGGTCAACGGGGGATGCAAGAGAAATGGCATCCGAAAGAGAGGCGTTAAAATACTCGCCTTTTTCCTCAATATTATAAATGGCTTTAAGGATAATTTCTCTTGAATTCATAGCTTAATCTCTGTTTCTGCCCCCTGCTAAAACTAAAAGTCTGAGTAGGTTGGCGATTGCAACAGCAGCGGATGCAACATAGGTAAGAGCTGCCGCCGTTAAAACTTTCTTTGCTCCTGAGAGCTCCTCATATTCTAAAATGGCCTCGTCCCCAAGAGTTTTGATTGCTCTTCTGCTTGCGTTGAATTCAACGGGAAGAGTTATAATCTGGAATAAAACAACTGCGGTAAAGAGAACAATGCCTGTAACAATCATAAGGTCGTTTGCAAAGATGATGCCTAAAATTGCAAGAGGAAACGCCGCGTAGGATGAAATCTGAACAACGGGAACGATGGCGTTTCTTACTTTGATTGGCATATAAGCCGTTGCGTGCTGAATTGCATGACCGACCTCGTGTGCCGCAACCCCAAGAGCTGCAACAGAGGTGCTGTCATAGGTTGAATCGCTAAGACGGACTATATTTGTCCTCGGGTCAAAATGGTCGCTTAAATGGCCTGCAACCCTTTCAATCTTAACGTGATAAAGTCCGTTTATATCAAGAATTTTTCTGGCAACCTCGTGAGCGGTCCAGCCACGGCTGTTGCTGACTTTTTTGTATTTGTTAAAGGTGGAATTAACATTTGAGCTTGCCCACATAGCAATAATGAGTGCAGGCAAAACGAAGATGATGTATGTGTAATCAATTCCGTAGAACATAAGTTGTTACGCTCCTTTATAATAAAATTTCGCCGATTTCGACTGAGTTGCCGTTTAAAAAGCTTTGTGTATCCATTCTCTTCTTGCCAAATGGCTGAACTTCACAAAGAAGAAGAGATGTTCCGTCTCCGCAGGCAACTTCGATTTTTTTATCAGGAAGACCGATAATCTCCCCTGGCTTTTTGTCGGTTTTACTTCCGATAGATGCAGTGAAAATTTTGAGGACTTCCCCTTTATAAAGTGTATGAGAGGCTGGGTATGGATTTGTCCCTTTTATTAAAGAAAATATCTCCTTCGCGCTCTTTGTCCAGTCGATTTTTCCTGTGTTTTTGTCAAGCATCTTGGCATAGCTTGACTCCTCGTCGTTTTGAGGAGTTCTCTCAACGCTGCCGTCCTTGATTTTTTCAAGGGTGGAAATAAGTGCCTCTGCCCCTAAGTAAGAAAGACGGTCAAAAAGCTCCCCTGCGGTTTCATTTTCGCCGATTTTTGTTTTAAGGGTTAAAAGCATATCCCCCGTGTCAAGACCGTTATCCATCTGCATTGTGGTAATTCCAGTTTCCTCTTCGCCGTTTATAACCGCCCATTGAATTGGAGCTGCGCCACGGTATTTGGGAAGAAGAGAGCCGTGAACATTAACGCATCCGAATTTGGGGAATTCGATAATATAAGGTGGCAAAATCTTGCCGTATGCAACAACGATTATTATGTCCGGATTAAGAGATTTTAATTCTTCCATAAATGCCCCGCCTTTAAGGGTTTCAGGCTGGAAAACGCTTATGCCGTGGGAAAGGGCGCACTCTTTAACCGGCGGAGGAGTAAGATGATGTCCTCTGCCCTTTGGCTTATCCGGCTGAGTAACAACTCCACAAATTTCATATTTATTTTCTATAAGAGCCATGAGGGATGGTACCGCAAAATCCGGTGTCCCCATAAAAAGAATTTTCATAATTTAAGTCAACGCCTTTCTGCGCAGTTTTTAGTCAAGTTCAAGTTCGCCCTCGTCTGCCCATCTTGAAACCTTTTCCATAAACATATGGCCGTCAAGGTGGTCAAGCTCGTGGCAGAATGCCCTTGCTGTAAGTCCTTCGCCCGTATAGGTTTTCCATTCGCCCTTGCGGTTCTGGAACTTGATTGAAACAATATTCGGGCGTGTAACTTCGCCGAATTTTCCTGGATTGCTGAGGCAACCTTCAAAGTCGGTCTGCTCCCCTTCGGCGTGAGTTATTTCAGGGTTAATAAGCTCTAAAATCTCTTCCCCTGTGTCAACAAGCGCAATTCGTTTAAGGATTCCAACCTGAGGAGCGGCAAGGCCCACCCCGTTTGATGCGATAAGAGTTTCGCGCATATCATCAAGAAGAGTTATAATTCTTTCGTTTATTTCGTCAACAACTCTGCATTTCTTTGTAAGAACATCGTCGCCGACTTTAACAATATTTCGTATAGCCATTTTAATCTCCTTTTATAACATATTTGTTGGATTTATATCAATGCTCAAAAAGACTTTTTTAGCGTCCTCTTTAATCTCTGATAAGGATTTTAAAAGAGGATGAATTTTCTCGCTGTCTGCCTTTAAAAGCATTCTGTATCTGTATTGATTTTTAATTTTTGATAAGGGAGCGGAGGAAGGGCCGATAACGGAGCTTATAAAATCATTGGTTTTCATATAATCCTTAACCAAAAGATTTATTTTCTCCATAAATTTCGCTGTATTTTCTTCGTTTTCTCCGCTTGCCATAATGGATATTATGTCGCAAAATGGCGGATAATTAAGCCTTTTTCGACTTGCAATTTCTGATTCATAAAAACTCAGATAATCGTGGTCCTTGGCAAAGACAACGGTTGAGTTCTGTGGCTGATAGGTCTGGATAATCGCCCTGCCCTTTATTTCCCCTCGTCCTGCTCGTCCGCAAACCTGAGTTAAAAGTGAAAAACTTTTCTCGCTGGCCCGAAAATCGTCCATACAAAGAGATGTGTCTGCCGCAAGAACGCCGACTAAGGTAACATCAGGGAAATCAAGACCTTTCGTAACCATCTGAGTTCCGACTAAGATGTCCGCCTCACCTCTGCCGAAAGCAGAGAGGATTTCCTCGTGCCCTCCTTTATGAGAGGTGGTGTCCGTATCCATTCTGAGAACTCTTGCGGTTGGGAATTTATCTAAAAGTGTCTCTTCAATTTTCTGCGTTCCCGTGCCGAAAAACTTAATATGCCTACTGCCACATTCGGGGCAAATTTCGGGAACAGGCATTTCCTTACCGCAGTAATGACAAACCATAGTGTTTTTATGTTTATGATAGGTCATTGAAACACTGCAATCGGTGCACTCCAAAACATATCCGCACTCACGGCAGGAGGTAAAGGTTGAATAGCCTCGCCTGTTTAAGAAAAGGATTGTCTTGGTTTTATTTTCAAGATTTTTTGCAATCTCCCTTTGAAGTGTAAGAGAAAGGGGCGAAAAGTTTTTGTGGTTAAAAAGCTCTCCGCGCATATCAACAATTTTAACTTCGGGAAGCTCCATTTCGTTGTATCTGTGAGTCATTTCAAAAAGGGTGTATTCCCCGTTTTGCGCTTTATAAAAACTATGGAGTGATGGAGTCGCAGAGGCTAAAAGCACAGTTGCTCCGCTCTCCTTTGCTCTTTTTTCAGCAATATCCTTTGCGTGATATTTTGGGGTTGTGTCGGATTTATAGCTTGTTTCGTGTTCCTCGTCTAAGATTATTATTCCTATATTTTCAAAAGGCGCAAAAATCGCTGACCTCGCCCCAACGACAACGCTGACCTCGCCGTTCTTGATTTTATTCCATTCATCAAATCTCTCCCCTTGGGAAAGACGGCTGTGAATAACCGCAACGGATTCTCCGAAACGGCTTACAAATCGGTTAACGGTCTGAGGGGTCAGAGAAATTTCGGGAACAAGCATAATTGCCGTCTTCCCCTGCTTTATACAGTGGTCAATTGCTTGAAGAAAAACCTCTGTTTTTCCGCTTCCCGTAACTCCACGAAGAAGAATTGTCTCAGTTTTGGAGGCGGAAATATTATTCTTTAAATGGTCAATAACCTTTTTCTGCTCAGGGGTTGGAACATAATTCTCGCTTGGTTTATATTTGTTTTTGTTATAAGCCTCGCGATAAACTCTCTCGCTGAAAATCTCAACAAGTCCCTTTTTTGCAAGGGAAGAAAGGGTAGAGGCGTTTCCCCCTGAAAGGGTATAAAGCTCAGTTACCTTTATGGGATGAATTTCGCATAAAGCTTTAAGCATCTGCCCCTGAACCTTCGCCCTCTTTGAAAGCATATCTTCGGCTAATGATAAAGCTTCATCTTCACTTATTTTAAGATTAGCATATCTGGCGGTTTTTTCGCGGGCTCCGCTTTCAAGTCCCGGAGGAAGAAAAAGGCGAAGTGCCTGATAGAACGAGCAGAAATATTTTTCCTTTACCCAAAGGCAAAGATTTAAAATGCTCTCCGAAACAAAAGGTTCTTTATCTAAAACTTTTCTGATTTCTTTAAGGTTTTTAAAATAACTGCTCTTAGTTATTTCCACAACAATACCCCGTGCGAAAAAGTTTCCACGGCCGAAAAGGACCTCAACTCTGCATCCAACTGAAACTTCCATTTGAGCTGGAATTTCATAGTCAAAGCATTGGTCGATATTATGCTGACGGTTGTTTAAAATAACTTTGGCAATCATTTTATTATTTAATCCTGTCTAAAATTTTATTTGCGATATCCTCTTTTTGAGAGAGAGGAATATCGGTTTTATTTCCCGATTTATCTATAATCGTAACAATATTTGTGTCGCCCTTAAATCCTGCACCTTCCTCATTTAAGCTGTTTGCAACAATGAAATCAAGGTTTTTGGATTTAAGCTTTTTACTTGCGTTTTCAATTAAGTCTTCAGTTTCCATACAAAAGCCAACCAGGACTTTTTCTCCGCCGAACTTTTCCCCAAGACTCTTTACAATGTCTGGGTTTTGTGAAAGGGGGATTGATAATTCCCCACCCTTTTTGATTTTGTTTTCGGCGATATTTTCGGGGCGGTAATCCGCAACTGCTGCCGCCTTTATGATAATGTCGGCATTTTCGGCGTTTTCCATAACCGCGTCATACATTTCCTTTGCGGAAGTTATGTTTATAACCTCTGCCCCGCTTGGGACAGTAAGATTTACAGGCCCTGAAACAAGGGTAACCTCTGCCCCTCTTAAAAGAGCCGCCTTGGCGATAGCATAACCCATTTTCCCGCTTGAATGGTTTGTTATATAGCGGACAGGGTCAATGGCTTCCTGAGTCGGCCCTGCCGTAACTAAAATCTTTTTCCCCAAAAGGTCCTTTTCGGGATATAAAAGCTGACCTTTTATTGCCTCAACAATAGCTTCAACCGAGGCAAGCTTTCCGTCCCCAATATCTCCGCAGGCAAGAACACCTGAGGTTGGGGTTATAAATAAATAGCCAAGGCTTTTAAGGGTTTCAATGTTTCTCTGGGTTACAGGATTATGATACATATTGGTATTCATAGCAGGTGCAATCATAACGGGGGAGGTTGCGGCAACAACTGTTGTTGAAACAATGTCATCCGCTATTCCGCCTGCAATTTTGCCTATGATGTTGGCAGTTGCAGGAATGATTGCGATAAGGTCTGCCTCTTTGGAAAGAGAAATATGCGGAATTCTCCAAGCGTTTTTCTTGTCAAAGAGAGAGGTATAAACAGGGTTTTTGGACATAGCCTCAAAGGTCATTGGCGAAACGAATTCTGCCGCTGACTCAGTCATCATAACCTTGACATTTGCCCCAAGCTTATTTAAAGCGGAAATAACATCAAGAGTTTTATAAATTGAGATTCCGCCTGTAACCCCAATAAGAATGTTTTTACCTGTAAGAGGCATAAAATCATATCCTTTCTTAAACCGAAGCGGACTGCCCATTTCAAAAAGGGCAGTCCGAGATTAACTAAACTGTATAGTTTCCTTTATCGCAGGCAATCTTGCCCTCATAGATTTCGTTTGCTGCTATTGTAACATCCTTTGTGCTCTTTGCGTCTGTAAGAGGAAGAGCCCCTTGGGAAAGCTGTCTTGCTCTTCTTGCTGTTTCAATAACGAGAGTATATCTGCTCCCTGCCTTTTTAATAAGTTCTGTAACGGGTGGATAAATCATCATAATAGTCTATTCTCCTTTTATAATATTTTCAATCTCTGAAACTGCTGTTTCAAGAGTATTATTTACAACAACATAATCATATTTATCTTTAAGCAAAAGCTCTTCTTTTGCACGGTTTATGCGAGCCTTTAAAGTCTCATCAGTTTCGCTTCCTCTGCCTTTAAGCCTCTTTTCAAGGTCAGCAAAAGAGGGCGCGTCAACAAAAATCAAAACCGCATCAGGGAAAATCTTCTTGACATTAAGAGCCCCTTCAACCTCAATTTCAAGGATGAAATCTCTTCCTGCGTTTAAAGCATCTTTAACGGGGGCGACGGGAGTTCCGTAATAATTCCCGTTATAGTTTGTCCATTCCAAAAGAGAGTTATTTTCAATCATTTCTTCAAACTCAGCAATGGTTTTGAAATAATATGTAACCCCTTCGATATCCTCTTCACGCATTTTCCTGGTGGTTGCGGAAATGGAAATAGAAATAGATGGATTTCTCTTAATAATTTCTTTGCAGATTGTCCCCTTGCCAACACCGGAAGGGCCGGAGATGACATAAAGGAGACCTTTTTTACTTGTTGTCATAGTCCTCGTCCTTTTCAGTATCGTTTTCTTCAACTGCTATAATATCTTCGTCACGGCTTGCTCTTCCTGCGATAGTTTCAGTCTGGATAGCAGAAAGAATAACGTGGTCACTGTCTGTAATCAAAACGGCACGGGTGCGTCTTCCGCAACTTGCGTCAATTAAAAGACCCTTGTCCCTTGCTTCCTGAATAATACGCTTGATAGGAGCGGATTCAGGACTTACGATTGCAACAACGCGGTTTCCTGAAACGATATTGCCAAATCCGATGTTAATAAGATTCATAAACTTAACCTTCCTTTTAAGAGATTATTCAATATTTTGAATTTGCTCTCTGATTTTCTCAATTTCTGACTTAATCTCAACAACCAATGAAGCAATTTCGATGTCATTTGCCTTAGAACCGATTGTGTTTGTTTCGCGGTTCATTTCCTGAATGATAAAGTCAAGCTTTTTGCCGATAGGCTTATCCGTGTTAAGAGCGCTCTTGAAAGCTTTAATGTGGCTTCTCAAACGAACAGTTTCCTCGTCAATTGCAACCTTGTCCGCAAAGATAGCGGTCTCTGTAATAAGACGAGTTTCGTCAACCTTGGCATCTCCTAAAAGCTCTCTCATCTTGTTTTCAAGATTCTCTCTGTAAAGCTTAACTGTCTGTGGAGACTGCTCCTCAATCTTTTTAAGCTCATTTGCAATATTGTCAAGATGGAAGAGGATGTCCTTTTCGAGCCTTTCGCCCTCTTCACTGCGCATTTTGTTGAATTCGGAGAAAGCAGAGGTTAAAGCAGTGTTTATAATCTCAAACATCTTGTCCTCGTCAATCTCTTTATATTCAACGCTGAAAATATCGTTATATCTTGCGACGGTTGAAACCTTGATGTCGTCCTCAACCCCAAGAGAAGCAAGCTCTTTTAAAACCTCAATGTAGTTTTCCGCCAATGAACGATTTAAGGTTATAACTCTGTCGTCCCCTTCCTGTTCCTTTAAGGAAACAGCAACTTCGATTTTTCCGCGGGAGATATACTCAGCAACTTTTTGACGAATCTTGTCCTCTAAAAAGTTATAAAACCTTGGAATTCGGAGTGCAATATCCATATATCTGTGGTTAACGCTTCGAATCTGGACGGAAACCGTAAAGCCTTCAATGACCATTTCCGCTCTTCCGAAACCTGTCATACTTTTAAGCATTTTAACTCAAAACCTTTCTGTTTATGAAGGGTGGTTAACCCTCGTAATTATTCAACATAAATTATATCACAAATTTTCCGAAAATGCAAATAATATTTGAAATTTTAATGAAAATATTGTATAATTGATTTATGGCTTAAAAATAAAGAATTTTGGAGATATAAATATGTCGTTTGACGGACTTTTTTCCTATGGCATTGTAGGCGAATTTGAAAACAAAATATTGGGCGGAAAAATAAATCAGGTTTATCAGCCTGAGAGGGACGAAATCATTCTGCAAATAAGGACTTTTGAGGAGAATTTTAAGGTCCTTTTATCTGCCAGCGCATCAAATGCGAGAGTGCATTTTACGAAGAGTAAAAAGGAAAACCCTATAACTGCGCCTCTTTTCTGTATGATAATGCGAAAGCATCTTGTTGGGGGAAAGATTGTTTCCGTTTCTCAGGAGGGCTTCGACCGCATAATCAAAATTGGCGTGGAAAGCTATACCGAGCTTGGGGATTTAACCGTTAAAACCCTCATAATCGAAATTATGAGCAGACACAGTAACATAATTCTGGTGGGAAGCGACGGAAAAATCATCGACAGTATCAAGCATATTGACTTAACCGTTTCGCAGGTTCGTCAGGTGCTCCCGGGCTTTTTCTATGAAAAACCCCCTGCCCAGAATAAAATAAACCCTCTAACTGCCGAAAAGGAAGAAATTTTAGAAAGACTTTTAAGCCTTCCAAAAGATTTTTCGGCTGATAAGGCGCTTGTTGACATTTTCTTCGGGGTAAGTCCTCTGGTTTCAAGAGAGATTTTATATCGTTTTTCAAAAAGCACAACCGCAATGCTCTCTCAGCTTGACATTGGGAAGTATGCCGATGCGGTTTATGATTTTTTCCGCAGTGTTAAAAACGGAGAAGAAACCCCGACGGTTGCTTTTGATATTTCGGGGAAGAAGCCTGTTGCCTTTTCCCTTGTTAATTTAACTCAATATGAGGGAAGCGAGACAAAAAAATACGACAGCGTAAGTGAGGCGGTTGACGATTTTTATGCCCTCCGCGGCGAGTCAGAGCATTTAAGCCAGAGAAGCGCCCACATTGTTAAGATTATCAACAATAACATTGAGCGTTGCCGAAAGAAAATTGTTATCCATGAGGATAATTTAAGAAAGGCAAAGAACAGGGATAAATATAAGATTTACGGGGATTTGCTCACGGCGAATATGTATCAGATGAAAAGCGGTGCCAAGGAAATTCAGGTGGAGAATTATTATGAAAATCCCCCTCAGAGTGTGGTAGTCCCTCTTAAAGAGGAACTTTCTCCATCAGGAAATGCCCAGAGATATTATAAGCTCTATACCAAGGCAAAAACCACGGAAAGCTATTCAACTGAGCAGATAAAAGAGGCAAAAGAAGAACTTAATTATCTTGAAACTGTTTTAGAATCAGTTTTAAGGGCGGAAAGCCCTGCCGATATTGCAGAAATTAAGGAAGAGCTTGGAAGTCAGGGTTATATCCCCAAAGTGAACAATAAAAAGAGTAAGTTCAATAAAAAAACCGCCCCGATGGAATTTATTTCAGGGGACGGATATAAGATTTTGGTTGGGAAGAACAACCATCAGAACGATACGCTGACGATTAAGACGGCGTTTTCAACGGATATATGGCTTCATACGAAAAATATCCCCGGCTCTCATACAATTATAAGAACAGAAGGGAAAAGTGAAGTTCCCGACCAGACTATTTTAGAGGCGGCAAGGATTGCGGCTTATTACAGCAAGGGAAGAGACGGCTCTCAGGTCCCCGTTGACTATACGGCGGTTAAGAATGTTAAAAAACCCTCAGGGGCAAAACCGGGATTTGTAATTTATGATAATTACAATACGGTTTATGTAACCCCAAACGAGGAAGAAATTAAAGGAATGTTAAAAAACTCCGGACCGCAAAAATACTGAAATGTAAAGAATGAAAGGATATATATTTAGGGTTTTAATCTTAAAGATGAAGAAAAACCGAAAGATTTCGGTTTTTCAGATTTGATTTGTATTTTTGCTATGGACAACTTTCGCCTCTCGCAGTATATATATACGGCTTCGGACTCAGTTTGCCCATTCCAAAGCTTTTTCCCTATTCCTTTGAAAAATTAAAAGGTCAGGATTAAATCCTGACCTTTTTTGTTATACGAAGTGTGTCATACCGCCGTCAACGGTAATGTTTTCCCCAGTCATATAAGAGGATGCGTCAGAGCAAAGGAAAACGATAGCTCCGTTTAATTCTTCGGGTTTTCCTGTTCTTTTAAGCATTGTCTTGTTGGAAAGACGCTCTATAAATTCCATATCAGTTGCAGGAGTTATATTCGGGAATGGTCCCGGAGATAAACTGTTTACTCTTATATTTCGGTTTGCAAGTGCAGACGCTGCGTATCTTGTAAGCTGAATGAGACCTGCTTTCCCTGCCCCGTAAAAAGGAGGACTGGGGACGCCTTTCCCTCCATAAATGGTAAGGTCGGGAGCAGAAAGACCATACATTGAACCGAAGTTTATGATGTTTCCTCCTCCGACTTTGTAGAAGTAAGGGAGAACCTCGCGCATACAACGGAAAGATACATTAAGTGTTCCGTCAATTCCGCCTTCCCAAAGGCTATCTTCAATATATTCTATTCTGTGTTCAGCACCTTTTCCGCCTGCGCCGCCGCCGTAAGCTGCACAGTTAACCAAAACATTGATTGCACCGTATTTTTCAAAAACGGTCTTAAAGCATTCCTTGATGCTCTCTGTCTTGGATAAATCTGTCTCAACAAAGAAGAGTTTTCCGTTTTTCTTATATTCATCAAAGCTTTCGTCAAAGCGGTCCGCAATATCAGGAACGGCAACATTTGCGCCATATTCAAGTAATGCTTTAACCATAGTGCGACCTAAGTTTCCTGCTCCGCCTGTAAAGATTATGGTTTTACCTTCTAATGAAAATAAATTATTCATAATTTTAGCCCCTTTCGGTATAATCTAACTTAATTATACCAAAAGAGGCTTTTAAAACAAGGTTTGGAAAGGACATATTCTTGTCTTTTATGTCCGTTTTATGTTCTTCCGTTTAAGGAGAAGAGAGTTGCTTACAACAGAAACCGAACTGAGTGCCATCGCCCCTCCTGCTATAATGGGGTTTAAAAATCCCAAAGCGGCAAACGGAATTCCTATTGAGTTATAAATAAACGCCCAGAAAAGGTTCTGTTTTATCTTTCTCATGGTAAGCTTTGAAAGACGGATTGTTGCAGGGATTAAGAGCAAATCGCCACCTGGGATAGTTATGTTTGATGCCTCAATGGCAATATCTGCTCCACCGCCCATAGCAATCCCTATATTTGCCTCGGCAAGAGCGGGAGCGTCGTTGATTCCGTCTCCAACCATAGCGATAAACTTATTCTGAGCCTTTAACTTTTTGATTTCTTCTGCCTTTCCGCCAGGGAGGACCTCAGCGATAACAGTTTTGATTCCAACTTCGTTTGCAATAGCTTTTGCAACAAGACTGTTATCCCCTGTTATCATTATGGTTTCAATCCCCATATAATTAAGCTTTTTAACGGCTTCCTTTGAGGTCTCTTTAACTGTATCGGCAATCTCGAAAAGACCTGTTAAAGAACCGCTTTCGGAAACATAAATTGTTGTAACTCCCTCTTTCTGAGAATAAGAGGAAAGGTCAACGGAGTTTTCCTCCATAAGACGGGAATTCCCGATTATGAGATTTCGTCCCGAAACAGAGGCGGAAATACCTTTTCCCTGATGGGCGGTAAAGTTTTCAGCCTCGGAAAGAGGAAGACCTTTTGATAAGGCGTAATTTACTATTGCATTTCCCAAAGGATGCTCGGAAAGCTTTTCTGCTGATGCAGAAAGAGTTATCAAATCGTCTTCATTTCCTGAAAAACAAAGAACTGCTCGGACGGAGGGTTTTCCCTCGGTAATGGTTCCTGTTTTATCGAAAATGACAGTGTCTATATGGCTTGCTCTTTCAAGCTCTTCTCCGCCTTTGATTAAGATGCCGTTTTCAGCCCCAAGTCCTGTTCCGACCATTATGGCAGTCGGAGTTGCAAGACCCAATGAACAAGGGCAGGCGATAACCAGAACGGAAACTGCATTTATAATTGAGCGGGAAATATCTCCCGAAAAGATAAGCCAGAGGATTAAGGTGAGTAGTGCGATAATAAGAATTGCGGGGACAAAAATTGCGGAAATTTTATCTGCAAGGCGCTGAATGGGAGCCTTGTTCCCCTGAGCATCCCGAACAAGCTTTATAATATGAGAAAGAGCAGTATCTTCCCCAACTGCAATAACTTCAATTCTGAAAGCTCCTGAAACATTAAGGGTTCCGCCGTAAACCTTGTTGCCCTCTCCTTTGGAAACGGGAAGGCTTTCCCCTGTGAGCATAGACTCGTCAATGTCCGTTTCGCCGAAAACAATTTTCCCGTCAAGAGGGATTTTCTCCCCCGGTTTAACAAGAAGAATGTCGCCAACCTTAACGGTGTCTACTAAAACCTCTGTAATTTCTCCGTCTTTATATAAATGTGCTTCCTTTGCTTTAAGGCTAAGGAGTTTATCAATTGCGGAAGAGGTTTTCGCCTTTGCTTTTTCTTCCAGATATTTGCCTAAAAGAATGAGGGTTATAATGGTCATTGATGACTCAAAATAAAGGCCGTTCATTCCGCTGACATTTCCGCTTAAAACATTATAAAGGCTGTAAAAATAAGCGGTAAGAGTGCCCAAAGACACTAAAACATCCATATTAGGACTTTTTCCTTTAAGAGATTTAAACGCCCCTTTGTAAAATGGGAGAGCAATAATAAACTGAACGGGAGTTGCCAGAATAAGCTGGAAATACTGATTATGCAAAAATGCAAAATTATGAATACCTGCCCAGTGGAAAATCATTCCCAAAATGAGCGGGAAAGTAAGAATTGCGGAAACTATCAGGGAAATAAGACGACGCTTTCCTGCACGCTTTTCTTTTTCCTTTTCCTTTTCTAAATTAACCTCTTCCAAAGGCACAGCGTCAAAACCGAGAGATTTGATTTTTTCCATAATAAAAACATCTGTAACCGCACCCTCATATACCACATGGGCAGTCCCTGTGGCAAGGTTTACTGAAACAGATGTTACGCCGTCGATGGCGGAAACGGTGCGCTCAACATTGCTGCTGCAACCGGCGCAACGCATCCCTGTAATTTTAATTGATGTCTCCAATTTGATCCACTTCCTTTTTGAAAGAAATAAGCTGGCGGCCGTAAGCAAAAGCGGAAAACAGCACGGAAGCTACTAAAACGAGAAGAAGAAGCATATTGACAAAGTATGGCATATCCTTAAAGATAACCAGGAGAAGCATAACGATATAGAAGATAACCGTTGTCATTTTTCCATACCAGCTTGCCTGAACAATAATCTTTTTAAGATATAGGATAAGGCCCACCAAAATCATTATAAGCTCTTTTGCAATAATGATTGAGATACACCAAACGGGAACAAACCCACGAACAGATAAAGCAAAGAGAGCAGTTATCTGCATAAGCTTATCAACCAGAGGGTCATAAACTTTTCCCGTGTCGGTAATCATATTGAATTTTCTCGCAATAATCCCGTCGATAATATCAGAGAGTGCGGAAATAACAAGCACTGTGCAAGCTCCCCAAAGGTTGTCCACAATAAGCATAAGATATGCAAAAACAGGGACTAAGAAGAGTCTGAAAGTCGTTATGATATTGGGAATCATAAAAAATCCTCCTAAAAATTAATCTGTTTGAATAACGCCGTGGTCGGTGTAGATTTTAGCCTTGCCCCGAACCTTTATGGCCGAGGTAATCTCTGTAAACTGAGCGATATAAGCTTCGCCCTTATCAAGCTTTTCTGTATGATGAAATTTAGTATCTCTGCCTCTTGTAAGACCGATAATCATAACCCCGTCTTCTTCGGCAACGATGCTTATATATTGACCTGCTAAACATTCGTTCATAGCTCCAAGTCCTCTCTTTATAATATTAACTTATTATACTATATTTTAACAAAAAATGCAAGAATTATAAGAAAATTTTTCAGTCCTGAGACTAATCCTCGGTTTTCTTCTGATAAAAAATATATCCGATAAGTGATAAAACTGAGAGCAAAGCGATAACAACTACGGATGCAATAAACTGTGGAGAGCGGATATTGTCAAGGTTTGAGCCGATATTTGTTACGGCAATAATTCTTATAACAGAGCCTAAAACACTTCCTAAAACATATTTAAAATATGAGCCAGAAAGAGTTCCCAAATAAACGCTTACAAGGTCATTGGGAAGGAATCCGATAAGCCTTAAAATAAGGGAAGGGACAAAAACCCCTCTCTCTTTACGGCTCAGGAATTTTTCAAGTCTCGGGAATTTTGCAAAAAGCTTGCTGTCCTCTTTGTCCCCCGCCTTTTTCCCGATAAAATACGGGATGGTAAAGGCGACGATTATCCCTAAAAGGTTGATTAAAAGAGCGGGAAGAGGCTCAAAAAGAGAACCCGTAAAAAGTTCAAGGGCAACAATCGGAATAAAAATCGTTACGCTTTTTATGGCGTAAAGAAGAAGAACGAAAAGTGCCGAAACTATGGGTGTAAATGCGCTTCTTGACAGAGCATCCTCAATGGTGTGGTTTCGCATATCCCTGAAAATATAAAAAGCAATAACAAATAAAAGCACAACCATAATTATGCGCCCTGTAAAAATAAGTTTTTTATTTGATAAAAGTTTCTTCACTATAAATCACCTGACTTTAAAATAGAATTTTACCATATTTAAAAGTTTATGTCAATAATAGCGAAGTTATAAGAGAATACTAAATAATAGTATTGCAAAATTCAGAGGATGTGATATAATGTATGCGAGAAATGTTAAGTTTGGTTTACAAAAGACTTTTGATATATCAGTTTAAGGAAAGGACAAAAGAAAATGAGAAAAACTAAAAT
>JAFQRU010000104.1 GCA_017409915.1 Clostridia bacterium | reverse complement strand
TATACAATGAGCGAGCGAACTGTGGGGAAGACTTTTGATAATATCTTTGAAAACTGCGACAAGCGAATATTCGTTGCAACCTTTGCATCAAATATTCATCGTGTTCAGCAAATCATTGACGCAGCTGTTAAATATAAACGAAAGGTTGCCGTTTCGGGACGAAGCATGGAGAATGTTCTCTCTGCCGCAATCGAGCTTGGCTATATGAAAATCCCGAAAAACACCTTGATTTCTCTGGATGAGATTAACCGCTATCCAAAGGACCAGCTCGTCATCATAACCACAGGAAGCCAGGGCGAGCCAATGGCGGCCCTTTCCCGTATGGCATTTTCCGGCCATAAGAAAGCCAACATTGAGGCAGGGGATGTGGTTATCATTTCTGCAAGTCCTATCCCCGGAAACGAGAAGGCAATTTCAAATGTTATAAACGAACTTTTAAAGCACGGCGCGGAAGTGGTTTATGAGGCTCTTGCCGATGTCCATGTTTCAGGCCACGCTTGTCAGGAGGAGCTTAAAATTATCCTCGCTCTTGCAAAACCGAAGTTCTTCATCCCTGTTCACGGGGAATATAAGCATTTATGCGCCCACCGTGAAATTGCAAAGCAAATGGGAATTCCAAGTAAGAATATTATTATGATGGACAACGGCAAAATGCTCGAACTTACGGAGTCAAGCGCAAAAATTGTTGATACCGTTCCATCAGGCAAGATTTTGGTCGACGGCCTTGGAGTTGGCGATGTTGGAAACATCGTTTTAAGAGACAGAAAGCATCTGGCTCAGGACGGACTTATTGTTATAGTTCTTACAATGGATAAAGCATCAGGCACAGTCATGGCAGGCCCCGATATTATTTCAAGAGGCTTTGTCTATGTGAGAGAATCCGAAGACCTTATGGAAGAAATGCGCTATGCGGCAATTGACGCCCTTGACGAGTGCATGGATAAAAACATTACCGACTGGTCAACAATCAAAACCGTTCTTAAAAACGCTGTGGGAGGCTATATCTTCTCAAAAACCAAGAGAAAGCCAATGATTCTCCCCGTAATTATGGATATTTAAAAACAAAAAGCGACTTGCAAACGCAAGTCGCTTTATTATTTAAATATACTTTGGCAAATAGTCTCCGTGAGCCTCAATAAGCTCATCCACCATTTTCTTAATTGAATCAATATCAAGCTCTGCCGCTGTATGAGGGTCCATCATTGCCGCCTGATAAATATATTCCTTCTTCTTTGTTTTCGCCGCCTCAATTGTAAGAAGCTGAACCGCGATATTAGACATATTCATTGCCGCGCAGGCAAGAGGAAGCTTACCAACATGGCAAGGGGTTATTCCTGAGCCGTTTACAAGGCAAGGCACTTCTACGCAGGCATCTTCCGGGAAGTTTGTTATAAGATGACCGGTGTTGAGCACATTGCCGCCAATCTGATAAGGGGTATTATTAACAATGCTTTCCATTATGCGTGAAGCATATTCACGAGTTCTCTTATGCTCCTTTGCATCCTGTTTGCAAAGCTCTCCATAATGCTGTTTCCATTCGTTAATCTGTCTTACGCAACGAGTGATATATTCATCAAGAGGAATATTATATTTCTCAAGAAGCTCAGGATATTTGCTCTTTATATAGAAGGGACTATATTCTGCGTTATGTTCGCTTGACTCTGTGCAATAATAGCCAAAGTTTCTTATGTAGTCCATTCTTACCTTATTTTTGGCATCAGGTTGTTCCATATAAGCATCTATTTTGGATTTAATCTCAGGATAAAGGTCGTTGCCGTCCTTATCCTTGATTTCAAGAAGCCATGCCATATGATTTATTCCGGCAATAACATCTCTTACGCCTTCATATTTGTCTTCCATATCAAGAGCTCTGAGAAGAGATAGTGAGCAATTTTGAACGCTGTGGCAAAGGCCTACTGTTTTAATAGGTGTATGCCTTAACATATACCCTGTAATCATAGCCATTGGATTTACATAGTTTAACATAAGGGCATCAGGACAAACCTCTTCCATATCCTTTGCAAAATCATCCATAACGGGAATGGTTCGAAGGGCGCGCATAATTCCGCCTATGCCTAATGTATCCCCAATAGTTTGTCTTAAACCATATTTCTTGGGAATTTCAAAGTCTATAATTGTTGATGGGTCATATCCTCCCACCTGAATAGCATTTACAACAAACTTTGCGCCTCTGAGGGCCTCTTTTCTGTTTTCAACCCCTGCATAACACTCAATTCTGCCATAGCCACCCATTGTCTTTCTCATAGCTTCAAGAATAACTCTGCTTTGTTCAAGACGCTCTGCATCAATATCATAAAGTGCAAAAACACTATCTCTTAAAGACTCTGTGCACATACAGTCGCCGATTACATTTCTTGCAAAAATGGTGCTTCCTGCACCCATAAATGTTATTTTCATAACCTCGCCTCCTTACATTAATTATATCTTGACACAGACACGAAAAAAATGGTATAATGTTATCAAAATTTGTCGTTATGTTGTTTTTGGAGGGTGTATGTATCATTCAGTTATTATAAGCGACGAAGGCTATTCCGACTTAAATCCCGTGCAGTTTGGCTATCAAGACTGCGAAAGCGGGCATTTCTACGGACCTGCAATCCGCACCCACTGGCTTATACATTTTGTTGTTTCAGGCCATGGTTTTTTCCGAAGAGATGGCAAGGAATATAAGGTTGGCCCCGGAGAAATGTTTATCATTCCTCCCTTTGTTGAAACCTATTACGAGGCAGACAAAGATAACCCGTGGAACTATATCTGGGTAGGTTTTACAACAAATCTTCCCTCTTTCCCGCCTCTTCCTCCCACTCTGAAACTGCCTGAGGCTGTAAAAATATTTAACGAGATGAAATTCTGCAAGGACTTTTCAGAGGGCAGAAGCGCCTATCTCTCTTCTAAATTATGGGATTTGTTCGCTCATATTTCCAATAACGAAAAATCTCACAAAGATTATGTTAAAACTGCGCTGGACTGTATTCATAACGAATATGCCACTCAAATTACAATCGAAGAAATCGCCCGCAAATTAAACATTGACAGGACTTATTTTTCCGTGCTTTTCAAGAAAACGATTGGCGTATCTCCACAGCAATATCTCCTGGGCCACCGAATGAATATGGCCGCATCTCTTTTAAGAGATCAAAATATATCCGTCTCCACAGCAGGATATTCCGTGGGATATACCGATATTTATACTTTTTCAAAAATGTTCAAAAAGCATTTTGGAATTTCCCCGACACAATACGCCAAACAAAATAATTAATAAAGAAAGCGACTTTTGCAAGTCGCTTTCTTATTTTACTTTAATGCTGCGATGATTCCGTCAGCCTTTGCTTTGATTTCTTCCTCTGTCCAATCAGGATTGATTGCTATATGAGCGTGCTTTGCGAGAATGTCAAGACTCTTTTCGCAAGCATCAACAGGGAATTCAAAGCCTTTGTTTGCTTCAAAATTGAAAGGATTCATAAGAGGATTTCTTGCGCCTCTCTTTTCGATGATAACCTTCCAGTCGTTATAAACATGCTTTCCTACATTTGCAGGGATAAGGGCTTCAGGATATTTTTCCTGGAAAGCAGCCGCAGCTTCCTTTGTTTCAAACTTTAATGTAATTTTTGGAGAACATTCGCCCTCAGGGTCGTTTGAACGAACAAAGCCGATATAAGGAGCAAGAAGTTCCATAAGCTTTTTCTTGTTCTTTCTTAAATCCTCTAAAATCCCATCAAGTCTTGTAAGCTGAACTCTCATAATTGCAGCTGTGATTTCGTTTGTTCTAAATTCGCTTCCGCAGAATGGCTCTGCTGAAAAATCTTTCATCTGCTTCCCAAAATATGCAATAGCACAGCTATCGTGGAAAATAAGACCGTTTTCGAAAATTTCCTTTTCGTTTGTCATAAGCGCTCCGCCTTCGCCTGCGCTTATGTTCTTATAGAAATTAAAGCTGAACGCTCCTGCATGACCGATTGTTGAAAGTCTTCTGCCTTTATAAGAACCACCAACAGCCTGACAAGCATCTTCCAAAACCTTTATGTTATGCTTCTTTGCAACTGCCATAATAGCATCCATATCGCAAGGATAACCTTCCATATGAACAGGGATAACTGCCTTTGTTTTAGAAGTTATTTTCTTTTCAATATCAAGCGGGTCAATCATAAGGCTGTCGTCAACCTCAGCAACAACAGGCATCGCGCCAACTGCTACAACCGCCATAGCTGTTGCGATATATGTATACGCCGGAACGATAACCTCGTCCCCAGGGCCAATACCCATACCTGTAAGAGCAGCCTGAAGTGCTGCAAAACCTGATGTCATTAAAACAGCGTGGTCGATATCTAGCTTTTCACGAAGTTCCTTTTCGAAGTTCTGAGTTTCCTGAAGGTCTCCGCCGTTTACTTTAAAGAGTTCTTTTGAATAGATAACTTTTGCAACTGCATCTATTTCTTCTTTACCCATTCTATACATAGTCTATTTACCTCCTTGGATTAGAGTCCCATTAAAAGTTCCATAACATAGAGCTCAAGCTTTTCGTAGTCTCTTTCTGCTACGCACTTCTTCTGGAAGTCATAGTCAAACTTTTCAGCCTTAGCTTCAAGAGCTTTTGCAATCTTTAAGCTGTTGATAAGGTGCTGATAGCTTCCTTCCTGTTTTTCTGTTCTCATAGCCTTAACATCAAGGCCGATATATTCGCCGTTTTCGCCAAATCCGTTTTCCATTAACACTTTAATCTGGTTAAATGCAGCACGGAGGTTTTCAACGCCGAAGCTCTTATCCTGGTCATATTTCATTCCGTTCTGGTCGTTTAAGTGAACGCCCCAGAGCTTGCCCATTGCAAGAGCAAAACCGATTTCACTTGCAGGGTCAAGGCCAGCCAGCATTGCGTGTGCAGTTTCTAAAAGACCGCCAACTCTTGAAGGGTCTTTACTTGCTGCAGAGATCGCCATAGCGTGACCAAGGGTTGGACATACGCTTCTGTCGATTGGTTCGTTTGGCTTTGTTTCAATCATGATCTTGATGTCTTTATCATAATCAAGCATTTTGTTGATAGCTTCAACAAGTCTGTTTGTGTTGTCAACAGGGCTCTTGCTTTCGTAACAGAGTGTGCCTTCTCTTGCAAGCCAAAGAACGATCTTATCACAACCTAAAACTCTTGCGATGTCGATAGAACGATATGCTCTCCACATTGCATATTCTCTGTCCTCTGCACTGTTTGAACAGAATCCGCCGTCAACTGTTCTTGGGTCAAACCAAAGTCTTGGAGCAACGAATTCAGCAACTAAGCCATACTTATCAAGAAGAGCCTTAACCTTTGCAGCTTCAACCTTGATTTCTTCTTCTGTGTAGTTATTGATGTTTGGAACAGCGTCATCATCGTGGAACTGAACCGCATCAAAACCGATTTCCTTAAACTTCTTTAGCTTTTCCTCGAAAGGAATTGAATCTCTTACTTCCGGGCCGTAAGCATCTGCACCTTCATGCACATTCCATGGTCCAACTGAATACTTAAATCTGCTCATTTTAAAATACCTCCGTTTATTTTATTTCTATCCAGCGTCTTTTCTCGCTGCTTTTTACTATTGCTTCTGTTAAGCGGACAATGTTGGCCGCCTCTTCAAGTGTTGCAAAGACAGGCTTTGCGTTAAAATCGCCTTTTACTATATAATCATAGAAACTGTAAATATTTCCCTTAAACGCATCATTCCAGCCCTCAGGATGTCCCATAGCAAGAGCTGTGCAACTTCTTCCCTCAGGAGAAATGTTGTTTGGATTTCTTACAACAAGGCGATTGTCTTCGTCTCTGTGTCCAACCCATAATCTGTCGTTCTCCTCCTGATTCCAGCGGAGAGATGCCTTTGAGCCGTTTATTTCAACTCCGAAATAACAGCCGTGACCTGCGCAAAGCTCGGAAGCGTGGTAAACACCTCTTGCGCCCTTGTCTGTCTTAAATAAAACTGCGCCGTAATCCTCATTCTCAACTTTCTTCTCTTCATATTCGGCAGGAACTGCGCTTGTAAATGTCTGTGTCTGACTTACGGGCTTTTTGCGGACAGGAATCATTGTTGCAAGGTCTGCCATAACCTCTGTTATCTTATGACCTGTTACATGCTGAACAAGGTCCATAAGATGAGAGCCGATATCGGCAATACAACAGGAGATTCCAGAAACCTCAGGTTCAAGACGCCAGCTGTAATCTGTGTCATATAAAAGCCAGTCTTGAAGATAGTTTCCGCTTATAATACGGACATCCCCAATCGCGCCTCTCTCAATTCTGCCACGCATATCCTGAACAAGAGGGTTCATTCTGTAATTGAAATTCACCGCCGCCACAACCTCAGGATGTTTTTTATGAACCTCTAAAAGCTCCTTTGCTTCCTCATAGTTTTTGGAAAGGGGCTTCTCGCTAAAAAGGTGCTTCCCTGATTCAATAATCTTCTTATTGATTTCAGTATGCAAGAAATTTGGTGTGCAATTATGAATAACATCTACCTTCGGATCGTTTAAAAGTTCTTCAATACTGCTGCAACATTTTTCTATGCCGTAAAAATCGGCTTTCTTCTTTGCAAGTTCAAAGTTTGTGTCTGCAACCGCATATAAGTTACAGTATCCGATGCGTCTTACCGCTTCAATATGACTTTCGCCTATGTAACCCATACCAAGTATGCCAACATTTATTTTCTTCATTTCATTTACCCCTTAATAGTTGTTTTTCAGGAATTCGAAGTTGTTCTTAGCGCTGAGCTCATTGCTGATTGGAGCCTGATCAAGCTCTTCGCAAAGAGGGCCGTCATAGTTATGTTCTTTTAAAATTCCAAAGATTGTCTTAAAATCAACACATCCCTGACCCAATTCGCAGAAGTTACTGTACACTTCCATACCCGCAGAAGCAAGACCTTCAGACTTTACATCTGCGTTTTTAATATCCTTAAAGTGAGTAAAGTTAACACGGTCTGCATATCTTTTAATAATTTCAACCGGGTCACCAAGACCTGCAACAATATGAGCTGTATCAGGAGCAAAAGAAAGAATCTTTGGATCTGAATTCTGCATCATATAATCGATTTCATCTTCATACATAACCCATGTGTTATGATGAGGATGAAGGTTTGTTGTAATGCCGTGCTTTTTGGAAGCCTGAGCAAACTTCATAATAAGTCCAAGTTCATATTCCTTCTTTGCTTCATCCATTCCGCCTTCAGGACGAGAATATGTTGCCTGAAGACAAACTCTTTTAACATCGAGGTTTGCAATGAAGTCAAGTTCACGGTCTATATTACCGAAAATTTCCTGATCAACATTCTTTTCAGGAAGGTGGAAATAAAAGCTTGCAGGAGTAAGGTCGTATCTTTTAAGAACTTCTTTATAAGCATCAAGGTCCATATCGAATGCATAAATTGCTCTCTTAACGCTTTCAAAGCTCTTATAGCCGATAGCAGATACCTGCTGTGCAGCAAGCTCCATCTGTTCTCTTGTTTCTGTTCCCCATGGCCATATTGCAGCCGTAATTCTTGAAATATCCATTTTCTTCTTCCTTTCTTTGTTTCTTATAATCAGGGCTATACCCAAAAATGCGCAAAGCATTTTCGCAAAAAACCCCTTGGTACACTTTTATAATACTATTTAAGCCACGCGTTATACAACCCTAAATATTATCTAAAAATTCGCAAAAATTCGTTTCTTATTGACAAGGGGATTTGTATCTGCTATTCTTAACCTATGGAGGTGATTAAATGCTCTATCAGAAAATGCTTTTAGACCAACATCCTTACTATATATGCAACCCATCCGGAGTGGTTGGCGAATTCGAAAAGCACAGACATCCTGAAATAGAATTCAACTACTGCTACAAGGGTGAATACTCAATTATTATTGATAATGAAGAAATCGTCTTAAAGCAAGGAGAACTTTTAATTGTCAGTTCTATGGAGGCTCACGAATATCCAGGAAAAAAGAGCGAGGACTGCCGTGCCCTTGTTTTTGAGGTAGGTCCTATATTTCTTACCGAATATTTTGACCTTCTGGCAAACATAGCGTCTCAAAACCCTATCATAAAAGTTGATGAAGAAAACAATAAAGAACTTTATGATATTTTCTGCGAAATAATTGCTTTGCAGGAAACGGATATGGAATTTTCAGGTCTGGCTCTCAAAGGGGACTTATATAAAATATGTTCCTATCTTCTCCGTGAGCTTAAAATCATCAACCCATCTCCACAGCTTAAAGCAAAAAAACATCTTGTTGCAAATATCGAAAAAGCTCTCGAACTTATCCAGTACAGATATTCAAGTGCACTCTCCGTTGAGGAAGTGGCAGAAATCTGCGGTTACAGCAAGGGAAATTTCTGCAAAACTTTTAAGAATATAACGGGAGATACCTTCCATCACTTCCTTAATAAATACAGAATAAAAATGGCCTGTATGCTCCTTGACCTTACGGATTATTCCGTTGACACAATTGCAAGCGAGGTCGGGTTTGCCGACGCAAAGGCTTTCTGCCGTGTTTTCAAATCCATAAAAGGAATGACAACAGGGGAATACCGTAAAGAAAAACGCAAAAAATAACAGTCTTCATTATAGAAGACTGCATAAACGGGAGGCTAATTTATGATTATTGAAAAAATTGCTCAAATCGAAAACTGCCGTCAGGACGGCCTTATATGGAACGGATATTTTTTCAGTTTCACTTCAAAGGGGAAAGTTCAGGCTTTCAAAATGTCTGATATTGACAACCCCGAAATCGAAACTCCTGAGGTTTTTTCGGAATTTTATCTTGACCAGAGCAAAGATTTAATCCCTCACAACAACGCGGTTACATTCGGTAAGGAATATTATAGTCCCGAGGACGAATATCCTCTTATTTATACTAATGTATATAATAATTACTACGCCCAGGGAAATCAGTTGCAGGGGGTTTGCTGTGTTTACAGACTCTGGCAAACAGAGGGTGGTTTTGAAACTGAACTTGTTCAACTCATCGAAATCGGTTTCACAAAAGATTCTAAGTTGTGGAGTTCCTCTCCCGAGTGCGACGATGTAAGACCATACGGAAACTTCGTTGTTGACAGAGATAACGGCATTTTCTACGCCTTTACCATGAGGGATAAATTAAACACAACAAGATATTTCGCTTTTGACCTGCCAAAGGTTACCGATGGAGAAATGGACGAAACATACGGTGTTAAAAAAGTTGTTCTTAATCCCGCCGACATCAAAGAATATTTTGATTGTCCATATCATCATTATATGCAGGGAGCTTGTGTCCACGAGGGTAAAATATATTCCCTCGAAGGCTTTACAAACACTCCAAGCGCGCTCCCCGTACTTCGTATAATTGACCCTGAGGCAAAAAAAGAGATTGCTTACATCAATTTCTCCGATTATGGAATGAATATCGAAACCGAGCTTATCGACTTCTATAACGGCAAATGCTATTATATGGACGACGAAGGCGCAATATATAATCTTATATTCTAAAATAAAAAAGAGACTTGCAAATGCAAGTCTCTTTTTTGGTCGAGGTTACAGGATTCGAACCTGTGGCCCCCTGGTCCCAAACCAGGTGCGCTACCAAACTGCGCTAAACCTCGCTACCAACTTGTCCATTATACACTCTTTTTCTACATTTGTCAACCCCTAAAAAATAAAAAATTTTTTTAAAAAACTGTTGACATTTTTTAAAGCTTATGATAAACTGATAATAGTAATCATTACTAGTTTCTTTTAAGGAGTGATTATATGCAAGTAACAAAGCGAAGTTACCAAAGAGAAAAGATTCTTGATGTCTTAAAAAACACCAAGTGTCATCCCACAGCAAGTTATGTTTACGAGAAAGTGCGTGAGGAAATTCCAAACATCAGTCTTG
>JAFQRU010000103.1 GCA_017409915.1 Clostridia bacterium | reverse complement strand
GCCCGTGACCTGCCTTGTATGGCAGATGTAGATTCTTCTCTTCTTCTCTTTTGCCAAGAGGTTAAAAAGACTCACACGGTGGCTCTTTCAGGAGAATGTGCCGACGAGATTTTCGGAGGGTATCCCTGGTTTCGCAACGAGGAGGTTTTGTGGAGAGATGATTTCCCTTGGAGCGGAAATGTTCCTCTTAAAGGAAGCTTCATAAAGCCGGGATTTCTTGATTTTTCCCCTGAGGATTATGTTAGAACTAAGTATTTTGACACAATAAAATCGGCAGACACTTTGCCTACCGATTCAAAAATTGATAAACGAATAAGAGAGATTACTCTCCTTAACACAAACTGGTTTATGCAAGGACTTTTGGATCGCAAGGACCGAATGAGTATGTATAACGGTCTTGAAGTGAGAGTTCCTTTTTGCGACCACAGAATTTTGGAATATGCCTACAATATCCCCTGGGAGATGAAAAATTACGAAAACAGAGAAAAAGGCTTAATCCGTGAAATCTTTTCGGATATTCTTCCTTATGACATCTGCTGGCGGAAGAAAAGTCCTTATCCGAAAACCCACAATCCAATCTATCTTAAAGAGGTTAAGAGACGGCTTAAAGAGATTATGGATGACAAAACCGCTCCGATTTGGGATTTTGCAAACAGGGAGATGTTTGAGGAATTTTATAAGACTGACGGGGCAATGTTTACTGTTCCCTGGTATGGTCAGCTTATGACCGCTCCCCAGATTTATGCCTACTTCTATTCAATAAATCTATGGCTTAAAACCTATAAGCCTATATTCCGTTAAGGAAGTCGGCGATTATTTCGGCGCACCTCTCTCCCCCTCTTATGGCTTCGGAGAGGGTGTTTCCGCTGCTTCCAACCTCGATAATAAGGCTTCCTTTACTTGTGTGGCCGTTAAATCGCTCCCGCCTTAAATTTATGCCCCTCATCAGTGAGGGGTATTTTTTATTTATTGCACTTTGGAGCTTAACTGCAAATTTAAGATTTTCCCGCCAGTTATCGTGAGTTAAGCCTCCCTCGTTTGTCCCCACGACAAACATAAGCTGTGCCGTCTTTTCCCCGTTAATTTCCGTTACGGTTTTGGCTTTAGTCCCATCGGAATACACAATGGCATCCCTATGGATGTCCAAAACCACCTGAATTGATGGGTATTCCTTTGTATATCTTTCTACCGCTTCAAGAGAGCTTGCATAGGAGCCGTTATAAGACTTTTTGTCGTGCATTGTTCTATCGTGGATAACCTCTATCCCTGCCCTCTCAAAAATCTCTGTCATTTTGTCCCCAACAGCCACCACATTAAAGCTTGTGTCCGTATTTCTGTCCCCTGTTCCCTCGATATAAAACTCCGCTCCCTCTTTTGAGTAGCTTTCCGTCCCGTGGGTATGGACAATGAGAACTTTTGGGCCTTTCCCGCTCATATTAAGGCCAAGCTTTTCCGACAAGAGCTCTTTATAATCCACATTATAGCTTGTTTCGTTTTTAATAAGAATTTCCCCGTCCTTTGCTGTGCGGTTTTGACCTGAGTCTATATCTCGTATGGGGAGCTCCCCTGAAAGGCCCATAAGCATTCCCTCTTTGGGAAGTGTAATCTTCTTCTCCTCTTCCTCATTAAAGACGCTTTCGGTTTTACTTGAAAACTCCAAAACTTTGAACTCTCTTTTTACTATTTCGCTAAGGCTAAACCATTTTCCCATAGAAAAACTGCTTGTCTCTTTTTCTCTTGGAGGGGGAGTTTCTCTCTTTATTTCAAGACGATAGCCCCCTGCCTTGGCAATATTTATTATAATCATAAAAACCGCAATGCCGATTAGCCCCGATACTGCATTTTTTATAACCTTTTTCCCGTCAATTACCACCGCTTTGTATCTTCTTTTCATCTTATCAACCTCTCTGTATAATAAATCTTATTCAGAGATTGTCCTGTGTATAACAAAAAAAGGAGCCCTTTTTGAGCTCCTTTAATTTTATAAGTTATATCCAAGTTCAAAGGCTTTAAGGTTTGCTTCCAAAAACTTTTCAGGAACGGTTTCTTTTATAACCTCTACCCATTTTTCATAGGCAATCTCGGTATTCTTCGCCATAACGCCGATTAGAACAACATTGACAGATTTGAAATTACCTGCTTCTTCGGCAAGGCGCAAAGCATCAACAACTGTTAAATCAACCTTTTCAGCAAGCTTTTCTGTTATATTTTCAGGATACTGCGCTGCACCTGTTATAACAGGCATCGGGTTTATCTCCTGATTGTTAACAATCATTTTTCCGCCTTTTTTAAGGAAAGGAAGGGCACGCATTGCTTCAAGCTTTTCAAAAGCCAAGATTATATCCGCTTCCCCTTTATCAATTATAGGGGAGTAAACCTTATCTCCAAATTTAACATAGGTTACAACCGATCCGCCTCTCTGGCTCATTCCGTGGACCTCGGAAATTTTAACATCGTAACCCTCTTTTATAACTGTTTTTCCTATAATTCGGCTGGCGAGAAGAGTTCCTTGACCGCCAACGCCAACTATCATAATATTCTTTGTCATAGGTCTTAGTCCTCCTTTTCTATTGCCCCGAAAGGACAAACATTAACGCAAAGTCCGCAACCGTTACACTGTGTCTTGTCAATTACAACTTTGCCTTCTTTAACAGAAATTGCAGGGCATCCAAGCTTCATACACATTTTACAGTTTTTACAGTTATCGTTAATTTTGCAATGACCGCTGTATTTAACAGTTTTAAGAAGAGCGCAAGGTCTCTGAGCAATAATAACAGATGGCTCGTTTGCCTCAGTTTCTTCCTTAACAACCTTTTCAAAGTTTTTAAGGTCAAATGGGTCAGCCACAACAACTCTGTCTACCCCAACTGCGTGAGCAAGGGCAACTAGGTCAACCTGCTTGGTTGGTTCTTTTCTTATTGTAAGACCTGTTGTCGGATTATCCTGATGGCCCGTCATACCTGTTATTGAGTTATCAAGGATAATAACTGTGTTGTTACCCTTATTATAAACTATATCAATAAGACCTGTTATACCTGAGTGCATAAAGGTTGAGTCGCCGATAACCGCAACGAGCTTTTTGTTAAACTCTTCCCCTCTTGCTTTTGCCATACCGTGAGCTCCGCTTACACTGGCTCCCATACAAACAGTTGTATCAACGCTTCCTAAGGGGGCAACCGCTCCGAGAGTATAGCATCCGATATCCCCTGATACAACAAGGCCCAGCTTCTTTAAAACATAGAATGTTCCTCTGTGAGGACAGCCTGCACACATTACAGGAGGACGAACAGGGATATTCTCTTCGATTTCAGAGTATGGTGCACCCTCTTCATCAAATACAGCTTTTTTAATCATTGTCGGGGTGTATTCACCTAAAAGAGTGAAGACATCTTTACCAATAACTTCAATTCCAAGTGCTTTGCAATGGTTTTCGATTATCGGGTCAAGTTCTTCGATAACATATACCTTTTTATGCTTTTTAGCAAAGTCTTCAATGAGATTTTTCGGCATTGGATAAGCCATACCGAGCTTTAAAAAGCTTACTCGCTCGCCCAGAGCTTCCTTTGCATACATATAAGATACGCCTGATGTTATAACACCGATTTCATCTGAGTTTATCTCTACTCTATTAAACTCGCAGTTTTCAGCAAATGTTTCAAGAGCTTTCATTCTCTCTTCGACAATGACATGACGCTTTATAGCGTTACCAGGCATCATAACATTTTTAGCGATATTTTTCTCATAAGGTTTAAGTTCATAATTCACCTTATCGCACTCCTCAACTAACCCTTGGGAATGGGAAACTCTTGTAGAGAGGCGAACGATAACGGGAGTATCAAACTTTTCACTTAGTTCAAAGGCTTTCTTTGTAAACTCCTTACATTCACTGCTGTCAGATGGTTCGAGCATAACGATTTTAGAAGCCATAGCATAGTGTCTTGAATCCTGCTCGTTCTGAGAAGAGTGCATTCCAGGGTCGTCTGCAACACAGAAAACAAGACCGCCGTTTGCACCT
>JAFQRU010000102.1 GCA_017409915.1 Clostridia bacterium | reverse complement strand
TGGTGCAAAGCAGTTTTGGGTCAGGGATTTTTCGACTCAGAGAAGCCATAAAAAATGCAGGCATACTGGCGTATGTCTGCATTTTTTTGCGCACTATCAGCGGAAAATACCAAGCCAAAACCGATTCCTCCCTAAGGAGCACCGCCGAAACCAGGACTTTTATTTTTAAAGCCATTTAAAGCTTCCGGACATTAAGATTACCTTTTCTTTGGAGACGGTCAGGAGACCTCTTTCAATCTCAAAAGGTTTTTCTTCGCCGCTGCCATCTTCAATTTTTCCTTTGCAGGGAACAACGGAAGTTACGAAAGGGGCGTGGTCAGCAAGGACCGCAAGGTCCCCTGAGGCACCGCGAAGGTATATTCCCGTCGCTTCTCCCTCAAAAATATTTCCGCTTGGGGATGCAACGCTTAAATTAAAGGTTTTCATCGCTGCACCTTCTTTGCTTTCTCCACCGCTTCATCTATTGTTCCAACAAATAGGAACGCAGATTCAGGAAGGTCATCGTGTTTACCTTCGATAATATCCTTAAAGCCTCGTATGGTTTCGGAAAGAGGAACATAAGTTCCCGGAATACCGATGAACTTCTCAGAAACATGGAAAGGCTGGGACAAAAATCTCTGAATTTTTCTGGCTCTTTGAACTAAGAGCTTATCCTCATCGGAAAGTTCATCCATACCCATAATTGCAATAATATCCATAAGTTCCTGATATCTTTGCAATATTCTCTGGACCTCTCTTGCGACGCTATAATGTTCCTCGCCTAAAATCTCAGCTGAGAGTATTCGGCTTGTTGATTCAAGAGGGTCAACGGCAGGGTAGATACCCTGAGATGCGATATTTCTTGAAAGAACTGTTGTTGCGTCAAGATGGGCAAAGGTTGTTGCAGGAGCCGGGTCGGTTAAGTCATCCGCAGGGACATAAACCGCCTGAATTGAGGTTATTGAGCCCTTTTTGGTTGATGTTATTCTCTCTTGGAGCATACCCATTTCGTTTGCAAGTGTTGGCTGATAACCAACGGCAGAAGGCATTCTTCCAAGGAGGGCAGAAACCTCTGAGCCTGCCTGAGTAAATCTGAATATGTTATCAATAAAGAGGAGCACATCCTGACCCTCTTCTTCACGGAAATATTCCGCCATTGTAAGACCTGAAAGGCCAACTCTCATTCTTGCGCCCGGTGGCTCATTCATCTGGCCATACACCAATGTAGTATTCGCCAGAACTCCTGATTCCATCATTTCATTATAGAGGTCATTTCCCTCTCTTGTTCTCTCGCCTACCCCTGTGAAAACAGAAAGACCGCCGTGTTCCTTGGCACCATTGTTGATAAGTTCCATAATAATAACTGTTTTACCAACGCCAGCACCGCCGAAAAGACCGATTTTACCACCCTTTGAGAATGGGCAGATAAGGTCTATAACCTTTATACCTGTTTCAAGGATTTCCGTTGATGTTGCAAGCTCTGAATACTCGGGTGCGCTTCTGTGGATATTCCATCTTGGAGCGTCCTTTGGTTCTTCCTTATTATCAACGGGGTTACCTAAAACATTGAAAATTCTTCCCAGGGTTTCTCTTCCTACGGGAACAGTTATAGTTTCTTTTGTATCAGTTACAGGAGTTCCGCGTCTTAAACCGTCTGTTGATGCCATAGCGATACATCTCGCAACATTGTCGCCGATATGCTGTGCAACCTCAACAGTTAGGGTTTTGTCGCCGTTCTCCATTGTCAAAGCATTATAAATAGCAGGAAGATGTCCTTCCTCGAAGCGCACGTCAACAACAGGCCCCATAACCTGAACAACGCTTCCTTTTGTTTTATCTGACATTTTCTCCGCCTCCTTTATTGGTCGCTTCCTGCGACAATTTCAGTTATTTCCTGAGTTATGGTGCTCTGTCTTGCACGGTTATACTCAAGCTTTAAGTCGTCTATCATTTCTCTTGCATTCTTTCCTGCTGAGTCCATAGCAAATCGTCTTGCCACAACCTCGCAGGCAAAGCTTTCCCTTACAGCTTCAATAAGACTTGCGGAAATATATTCCTCGATAACCGCCTCTAAAACGGTTATTTCGTCAGGCTCATAAATGAGACCGCCTTTGTTTGCTTTTTCTCCCTTTGTCAAAGGAAGAATAGTTTTAACCTGAGGGGTTTGAGTCATCATTGAAACATATTTGGTTGACACTATGCCGACTTCTTTATATTTTCCGTCTTTAAAGCCTTGGCAAAGCTCTTTGGAGAGGGATGACGCATCCTCATAAGAAAAACCTTCCGCTTTCAGAATGGGCTGGCCGTATCTTTCGCAAATCTTCTTGCCAATAGGGATTATTTTTGCATCAGGGAGAGTGTTAACAAGTCTTGTTATGTTGGCGTTATAGCCACCTGCCAAGCCTCTGTCTCCTGCCACAACGATATAGCAGATTTCTCCCTCGCTCTTTTTTTGCATATAAGCGCTTTTTTCGCATTCCTTTGCCGAAGTCAAAAGATTAACCGTTTCGTCAAGAGACGCCTTATACTGCCTGCTTTTATTCATATTCTCCGTTGCGCTTCTTATTTTTGCAGAAGCAACAAGGCCCATGGCAGTTGTTAGATGAAGAGTTGAGTTAATACTTTTAATTCGGGTTTTAAGACTTTTTATATCTTTTCCCATAAGCCTACTCCTTCATCTCGGAAAGAGCTTTTTTAAGGGTTTCCAAATCCTCGTCGTCGCAGAAATTATCTTCAAAGCGTTTTAAAAGATTTTCATATTTGCTTTCCATAAAGTCAAAGAGTTTTTCCTCATAGGCTGCAACATCTTTTACAGGAACATCGTTTAAATATCCGTTGATTACGGCATAAACTATTGCAACCTGACATCCAACGCGAATTGGGGCATTTCTCTTCTGTTTTAAGACTTCAACTATTCTCTCACCCAGAGCAAGTCTTGCCTTTGTGTCGGCGTCAAGGTCACTTCCGAACTGAGCAAAAGACAAAAGCTCACGATACTGAGAATATAAAAGTTTAAGCTCCCCTGAAACCTTTTTCATAGCTTTAAGCTGAGCCGCTCCGCCAACACGGCTTACGGAAATACCAGGGTTAATAGCCGGCATAACGCCTGCGTGGAAAAGCTCTGTTTCAAGGAATATCTGTCCGTCTGTAATTGAGATTACATTGGTTGGAATATAAGCGGAAACATCTCCCGCCTGAGTTTCTATAATCGGAAGAGCTGTGATTGAGCCGCCGCCATACTCAGGGGCAACACAAGCCGCTCTTTCAAGCAGTCTCGAATGGAGATAGAAAACATCCCCGGGGTATGCTTCTCTGCCCGGTGGTCTTCTTATGAGTAGGGAAAGTGCACGGTAAGCGATTGCGTGCTTTGACAAATCGTCATAAACGATCAAAACATCTTTTCCCTGCTCTCTGAAATATTCCGCCATAGCACAGCCTGAATATGGAGCGATATATTGAAGTGGCGCCATTTCAGATGCTGATGCGGAAACTATAATTGTATATTCCATAGCCCCTGCCTTTTCAAGCTCTTTGGCAAGGGAAACAACAGCAGTATTCTTCTGGCCGATAGCAACATAGATACAGATTACATCAGTATTTTTCTGGTTGATAATCGTGTCTATTGCAATCTCGGTCTTACCCGTCTGTCTGTCGCCGATTATAAGCTCTCTCTGGCCTCTGCCGATAGGAATCATACTGTCGATTGCCTTGATACCTGTCTGCAAAGGAACAGAAACGCTCTTTCTTTCGATAATGCCGGGTGCCTCTGCTTCAATCGGTCTTTCCTCTTTGGTATCTACTGGGCCTTTTCCGTCAATAGGATTTCCAAGGGCGTCCACAACTCTGCCAAGGAGCGCGTCCCCAACAGGAACGGAAACAACTCTTCCTGTTCTTTTAACGGTTGAGCCTTCCTTTATGTCGTTTGTGTCGGAAAGGAGAGCAACCGAAACAGTTTCACTCTCTAAGTTCTGGGCCATACCAAAACTTCCGTCCTCAAATTCAAGAAGTTCGCTCGCCATACAAGCCTTAAGACCATATACTCGCGCGATACCGTCGCCCACAAGAATAACTGTTCCTGTCTCCTGCATCTCTATACGGGACTTATAATTTTTAATCTGTTCTTTTATGATATTGCTGATTTCCTCAGGTCTTGTATTCATCTGCTTATCACATCCTTTACTTCTTTAAGACGGCTTTTTATACTTGCATCAATAACCTTTCCGTCCATTTCAATAATCATTCCGCCTAAAATGTCTTTATCTAAATGATAATCTATAACGATTTCCTTTTGGCTTATCTTTTTAAGCTTTTCATAAAGTGCATTTTTCTCTTCGCCTGTCAGTTCTGTGGCACTTGTTACCTTGGCGGTCATAACTTTCCTAGCGTTATCATAAAGCTCTTTATACACCCCGATACACTCGAAAATGCTGTCTATATGGCCTTTCTCGCAAAGGAGCTTTATGAAAGACACAACATATTCGGGCATAGTTTTCTCAAAAGCTTTATCAATTGCGTCAAGCCTTTCCCCTAAGGGTATGCTTGGGGTTAAAAGGAAATCTATATATTCCGTGTTTTCGTTTAAAACATCTCTTAATAAGTCAAGGGCATTTAAAATTTCATCCTCGTTTTTTGTCTCACAAGCAAGCAAAAACAAGGCTTCGGCATATTCATTTACCT
>JAFQRU010000101.1 GCA_017409915.1 Clostridia bacterium | reverse complement strand
TTTTATCAAGCTCGGCATAGGATTTATCGGAGAAATTATCTCTGTACCATTTTAATGTCGCTCCACCTGCATAAGAAAGCACATAACAAGCATATTTGCCGTTAATATGTTCCGCCATAGAAAAGCCCTTTTCATAAAGAGAATAGTCCTTTGGCAAATCTTCCATTATAACAGGCACACATTCAACAGTTCCTGTTCCGTCCATAACCTCGTCAGACGCAAAGGCGTTTGCCCCTGTCATTGCGGCAATCTGGTCATGGCAACCTGAAACAATCTTAACATCTTCGGAAAGACCAAGTTTTTCAGCCATTTCTTTCTTGATTGTTCCCGCAACAGTTCCGGATGGCGCAGGAGTTGACAAGAGATTTTCGTCAATACCGCAGAAATCCAGAATTTCTTTTGACCACTGACGATTTTTAATATCATAGCATATTGTTCTTGCCGCCAAGGAATAGTCAATCTGACGCTTTCCTGAAAGCATATAAACAATATAATCCTGCATTAGAAGAACGCATTTTGCCTTTTTATAGTTTTCAGGCATATTCTTCTTAATCCACATAATTTTAGGAAGAGAATACATTTCGTGGGTCATTGCCCCTGTCTTTCTTGCAAGTTCTTCTGCCCCGAACTTATCAGTCAAGATTTTGCATTCTTCCTTTCCTCTTGGGTCAGTATAAAGCATTGAAGGAGCACAAGGCTTGTCGTTTTCGTCAAGCATTGTAAAGGTTTCTCCAAAGCTTGTTACTGCAATAGAAGCAATTTCTTTGCTTGAAGCACTCTTTAAAACATCACAGACAGACGCAAAGATTTCCTCTGCGTCTATCTCGTGTAAGCCTTTTGAGCGCTTGACATCATATTCTTTATAAAAGCTTCCGCAAAAAGTTCCTTTTTCGTCATAGAGAACAACTTTGCATCCGCTTGTTCCTATATCAAGTCCGCCAACTATCATAATTAACCCTCTATGCTAACAACATCGTAGCCAAGATAATATTTGAACGCTTCTTCTAAGATGCTCTTAACATGGCCGTTTGCAACTGTTGTATGATGCTTAAATCCACCTCTTGCAAGGTTAATGAGCTTTGTTTGGAGGTCGTCAATCTTAGCAACACCGCCGCAACCGAAGAATGCATCTTCGATTACATCGTCTGTAAATTCCCCTTCGCTGAAGTAAATTGTAATCTTACCATTTTCAGTCTTACAGTTAGAGAATGTCATTGGGAAGGAAGCAATTCTACCTTCGTTTGTTCCCCAACCGCTTCCTGGGTCGCCCTTATCGAACATCTTATGAGATGTTACTGTACCCTTTGCAGCCATAAGCTTCTGAGCTGTTGAACCGCAGTGGAAAAGGATAACCTTGTTTGGATCATCTCCGTAGTTGTTGTTCCAGTCAAGACAAGCGGCAGGACCCTCTGTTGCAAGAGATAATGCACGCATTGTGATAGCAGAACACATATCAATTTCACAAGAAGCTGTGATGCCTCTGTCGTTAAGTTCGCTGATAAGTACGCAAGGACAAACTCTTAAATATGTTTCCATTTCGTTCCAGCAACGGAGAGAAATTGCGTCAAGATGATATTCTTCAATATAATCATCAATTACAACGCTGATTTTTGAAAGCATAATCTTCTTATCTTCCGGAACATTAGAGAAGTCTGTATATTTTTCAAGTGCAGCCTTCTTAGCGATAACCTTTTCGTCATCATCTGCTTTTGCTTTAACAAATTCAAAGAATTCGGATAAGTCAAAGCTTTCAACATTGATGCCATGACGCTGCATTGTGATTTCGTCAAAACGAACTGTCTTAAACGCAGTTGTTCTTGCGCCAATACAACCGATATTAAATCTCTTCATTCCGTTTACGACACGGCAAACAGCAGCAAAATCGTGAAGATTCTGAGCAAATTCCTTTGTAAGAGGATGAACAACATGAGGCTTCATAACTGTATATGGAACCTGATACTGTTCAAAAACATCAGTAACAGAGAACTTACCGCAGTATGCGTCTCTTCTGTGCTGGAAGTCCATTTTTCCGATTTCATCAGGATATGCCTGCATTAAAATTGGAACACCTGCATCCTGAAGAGCTGCGATTGCGCCGTTTTCGTCAACGAAAATAGGCATACAAAGAATTACGCCGTCATATTCGCCTTCATGGGATTTAAGCCATTTTGCATAAGCTCTTCCCTCATCACGGGTTTCAACAGCGCCATAGCGTGTTGCGTCCTTGTCCATAATTAAATAGTCATATCCGGCATCTGTAACTGCCTTTACCATATCTTCGCGAGCGCCTTCAATAAGTTCAGCCGGCATAAACCCACGGTTACCAAAGTAAAGTGCAAATGTCATTTTTTTCATAAAAACACATCCTTTTTTCATATTTTTTATACCTTATATCTTGATTTTATCAAAATATCTGCTATAATAATAGTTAAATTTGTATGAAAAATTGTAAATTTGTACGGAGTCGAGGGATAAATTTATGAAAATTAAATTGGATACTCTAAACCTATATGAAACGCTTAAATACTTCTATATGCTGACAGGTGTCAGGACGGTTATTTTTGATTCAGAATTTAAGGAAATCTTCTCCTACCCCGAAACAGCTTGTAACTTTTGCAGTGTAATACGCACAAACCCTGACCTTATGGAAAAGTGTCGCAAAAGCGACCTTGCCGCCTTTGAAAAATGCAAAGATATGGAAAATATTTTTGTTTACAAATGCCATGCAGGATTAGTTGAGGCCGTAATGCCCATTAAGAATGAAAACCGAATTATCGGCTATATAATGCTTGGGCAGATTACCGACATTAAAGACAAGGCTGAGCTTAGACGCTTAGAGACAGAAATATTTGAAAAATACGGAGTTGAATGTAACACCACTGAAATAAAGTACAAAAATAAAAATCAGATTCTTGCGGCCTCAAAGCTTCTTGAAATCTGCACCGACTATATGCTTTTAAAAGAAATGATTGGCGCCGAAAGAGATATGAAAAGAGCTGAATCCAGAATCCTCTCTTTAGCAAAGGAATATATTCTGGAGCATTTATCTGACCAGATAAACATATATGATCTTTGCGACTATACAAAAACGAACCGTACCAAGCTTTATGAAATTTTCAAATCAGAATGTGGCTATGGAATTGCTTCATATATAAAAGACCTTAGGCTCAGCGAAGCAAAGCGTCTTCTACGGGAAAGCAAATTATCTGTTTCGGAAATCTCAACCAGAGTCGGCTTTACAGATTATAACTATTTTAGTCGTGTATATAAAAATCGTTTTAAAATTTCTCCCCATAAAGACAGGGAACAATAAAAAAGGCAGACACAAAAGCGTCTGCCTTTTATTTTAGAATTTTGGTCTTTC
>JAFQRU010000100.1 GCA_017409915.1 Clostridia bacterium | reverse complement strand
GTGGTTCTTCAAGAATCCCTGCTGTTCAGGAAGCTGTTGCAAAGCTTATCGGTAAAGAAGCACATAAGGGAATTAACCCTGACGAATGTGTTGCTCTTGGCGCTTGTATCCAGGGTGGTGTTTTAACCGGTGAAGTTGAAGATTTAGTTCTTCTTGATGTAACTCCGCTTTCTCTTGGTATTGAAACAATGGGTGGCGTTTTCACAAAAATTATTGACAGAAACACAACTATCCCAACAAATAAGAGTCAGGTATTCTCAACTGCGGCTGACAGTCAGACAAGTGTTGAAGTTCATGTTCTCCAGGGTGAGCGTGAAATGGCTGCTTATAACAAGACTCTCGGAAGATTCAGTCTTAACAATATTCCGCCGGCACCACGCGGTGTTCCACAGATTGAAGTTACATTCGATATTGACGCAAACGGTATCGTTCATGTTACTGCAAAGGATTTAGGCACAGGCAACTCTCAGGATGTTACAATAACATCAAGCACAAACCTTTCTGATGAGGATATCGAAAAGGCTGTTAAGGAAGCTGAGCAGTTTGCGGCAGAAGATAAGAAAAATAAGGAAAAAGTTGAAACGAAAAACACAGCAGACAGCATCGTTTATCAAACTGAAAAGACTCTCGCTGAACTTGGCGACAAGATTACCGAAGATGAAAAAGCGGGCATTCAGTCTGAGGTTGATAAGCTCAAAGAGCTTATTAAAACAGACGAATTTGATGTTGAAGCAGTAAAAGCACAGACAGAAGCGGTTTCACAAAAATTCTATGCGGTTTCTCAGAAGCTCTATGAACAGGCTGCTCAGGCACAGCAGGCTCAGGGCGGTGCTAATGCAGGAGCAGCTGACGACAATGTTGTTGACGCAGAATATACTGTTGTTGACGACGAAAACAAATAATTTATAAAAATATGTTCGTCTTGGATTAGTCCAAGACGAACTGCTCTGTAAATTGGTAGGTGGAAGAATTGGCAGAAAAAAGAGACTATTATGAGGTGCTTGGCGTTGATAAAAATGCCAGTGCTGACGAATTGAAAAAAGCATACAGAAAACTTGCTAAAAAGTATCATCCTGACCTTAACCCTGGAGATAAAGCGAAAGAAGCGGAAGAAAAATTCAAAGAAGCTTCCGAGGCTTACGAAGTGCTTAGCGACAGCGAGAAAAGACAAAGATATGACCAGTTCGGCCACGCGGGAGTTGACCCTAATGCAGGTGGCTACGGTGGAGGAGGCTTCTCAGGCGGTTTTGGCGGTTTTGAAGATATTTTCGACCTTTTCGGCGGCGGCTTTGGAGGCTTTGGCGGATCTTCCCGAAGGAATCCAAATGCACCTGTTCAGGGGGATGATATCCATGTTCGCTTAGACCTGACTTTTGAAGAAGCTTGCTTTGGTAAAGAGGTTGAAGTCAGCGTTCGCAGAAAAGAAAAGTGCGGTGAATGTAAGGGCAGTGGCTCTGCAAAAGGAAGCTCGCCTGCAACATGCGGAGCTTGTGGCGGAACAGGCCAGGTAAGAACTGTTCAGAACACAATGTTCGGGCAGATGCAAAGCGTGCGTCCTTGTAGCAAGTGTCATGGAACAGGAAAAGTTATAACAAACCCATGTCCAACTTGTTCGGGTAAGGGCGAAGTTCTTAAAACTGTAAAGGTTAAGGTTAAAATTCCAGCAGGAATTAATGACGGCCAGACCCTTCCTGTAAGAGAACAAGGGAATGTGGGTAAAAACGGCGGTCCAAACGGAGATCTTTTGATTACAGTATCTGTTAAAACTCACAAGATTTTCACTCGCCAAGGCTTTGATATTTTATGTGATTTTCCTATTACTTTTGTTGAAGCGGCTCTCGGTGGCGAAATTGAAGTTCCAACAATTGATGAAAAGGTTTCCCATGATATTCCTGAGGGAACTCAGTCGGGAACTGTATTCAGGCTACGAG
>JAFQRU010000099.1 GCA_017409915.1 Clostridia bacterium | reverse complement strand
GACCGACCTTTCGGATTTCGAATCCGACCCCTTCAACCACTTGGGTACATCTCCATATATGTTAAAATCGGCAAAACCGATAATAACCTATTTATTATATGTTGGGCAAAATTCTGCCATAGGACAATTCTGACAATCAGGCTTTTGCGCCTTGCAGTACGCCCTGCCATGCTCGACTAAACAGTGGCAAAACCAGGACCACTTGTCTTTTGGAACGACTTTCATTAAGTCAAGCTCAATTTTATAAGGGTCTTTGTGTGTTGTTAAGCCAAATCTGTTGGAAAGTCTTGTTGCATGGGTATCAACAACAATACCTGGAATTCCAAAGATGTCCCCTAAAACTAAGTTTGCGGTTTTCCTTCCAACGCCTGGGAGGGATAAAAGCTCATCCATAGTTGACGGAACTTCCCCGCCGAAATCAGAAATAAGTTTTTGGCAACAGCCGATAATGTTTTTTGCCTTATTCTTATAAAATCCGCAGGACTTTATCATTTCCCGAAGTTCAAGCTCGTTTGCATAGGCAAAGGCATAGACATCAGGGTATTTTTTGAAAAGAGCAGGGGTGGTTAAATTAACCCGCGCATCAGTGCACTGAGCCGCAAGCTGAGTGGCAATCAAAAGTTCGAGGGCAGAAGAATAATCGAGAGTGCAATCGGCATCGCCGTAAACTTTCTCAAAAACATCTATAATTTTTTCGACTCTTTCTTTCTTTTTTGCTAAACTTTCCACCAAATTGTAAAATCCCCCTTGCAAAAGTGCAGTAAAAATATTATAATATATATTGTATAATTTGTAAAGAGCTCAGGAGGAAAAAATATGAGAGACTATACCTTTTTAAAAGAGACAGATAAGGAAGTTTTTGAGGCTATCGGTCTTGAAACAAAAAGACAGCAGAATAAGATTGAACTTATTGCGTCTGAAAACTTTGTAAGCGAGGCAGTTATGGAGGCAATGGGCTCTCCTCTCACAAATAAATATGCAGAAGGCTATCCGGGAAAGAGATACTATGGCGGTTGCGAATATGTTGATATAGTTGAAACTCTTGCAATAGAGAGAGCAAAGGCTCTTTTCGGAGCGGAGTTTGCAAATGTTCAGCCTCATTCAGGGGCATCAGCTAACCTTGCAGTATTCTTTGCTGCAATGGAACCGGGGGACACATACCTCGGAATGAACCTTGCCCACGGCGGACATTTAAGTCATGGTTCCCCTGTTAATATTTCAGGTAAATATTTCAATGTTGTTCCATACGGCGTTGATGCTGTTACACACAGAATTAACTATGAAGAGGTAAGAGAACTTGCTTTAAAGCATAAACCAAAGCTTATTTTAGCTGGTGCAAGCGCTTATGCAAGAGAAATTGATTTTAAAAAGTTCAGAGAGATTGCAGACGAAGTTGGGGCATACTTTATGGTTGATATGGCTCATATCGCAGGTCTTGTTGCGGCAGGCCTCCACGAAAGCCCAGTTCCTTATGCAGACTTTGTTACAACAACAACTCATAAGACTTTAAGAGGCCCAAGAGGCGGTCTTATCCTCTGCAAAGAAAAGTATGGCGCTATGATAAATAAGGCTGTTTTCCCTGGTTGTCAGGGCGGTCCTTTAATGCATGTTATCGCCGCAAAAGCAGTTTGCTTTAAGGAAGCGCAGAGCGAAGAATTTAAAGCATATCAGTTGCAGATTAAGAAGAATGCAAAGGCTCTTTCCGAGGCTCTTATCGAAAAAGGCGTTAAGATTGTTTCAGGCGGAACAGATAACCACCTTATGCTCCTTGACCTCACAACTTTTGATAAAACAGGTAAAGAAGTTGAGCATCTTTTAGACGAAGTTTGCATTACAGTTAATAAAAACACAATTCCAAACGACCCACAAAGCCCATTTGTTACAAGCGGAATAAGAATAGGAACTCCTGCTGTTACAAGCCGTGGATTTAAGGAAGAGGATATGGGAGAAATCGCCGACCTCATTTACCTTACAATCACAGACTTTGACAACAAGAAGGAAGAAATCAAGGGCAGAGTAGAAGCGCTTTGCGCAAAGTATCCGCTTTATGAATAGGGAAGCTGGGGACTGGAAGTGTCCTGATTGCGATACCATAAACATAGGCCGAAGATGCGTTATCTGCGGAAAAGAAAAGCCTGAGGAAAAGGTAATTGAGAAAACAAAACCAATTCCAAAAGCGAAGGCAAAGACCACAAAGGAAAAAATCATTCTCTATGTCTGCGCTGTTGTTCTTTTCGTAGTTGTAAGCTTTCTTGCGGTAAAAGCTATTGTTGATTTAAATGATAAAAACAACACCATTGAGGTAACGGAAACCAAAGGAACCGAAAGGGAAGAAAAAGAGGTTTTTGTTAAAGATTCTGTCTATAAAAATAAATTCAGCATATCCGTCGATAAGGTTGAAATGGACAAGAAACCCAAGTACTTAAAAAGGACAATGGGAAATGCAACTTATAGCGTCCCCATGAACTTTGAGAATACAGAGGGGGATACATATCTTGCCTATGACGAAACGGCTTATATAAGGTTTTTCGTAAGAAAAGCAGGAGATAAAAAGGCAGAAGAGTTGATGGAAGATGCCAAGATGCCATTTGGTAGTGGTGTCAGTTATGAAAAAGCGGAATACAGCAAATATGTTTTCCGTGCAGAGGTAGAGGAAATAAGGTATCATTACTGCGAAAAAGTGCAGGATGGAGAAGCTATTGGCGTGGTTTTTGCATATCCGAAAGAATATGCAGATATTTATGACAGCTATGCAGATAAGCTTATAGCGGACTTGAAATTCCCCATTGATGTAATCGAGATTGAATAGTAAATTTTAAATTATGTAATCTTTGAATTGAGGTAAGAGTTATGAACACCCCTCTTGCAGACAGACTTCGCCCCGAAAAGCTTTCGGAGGTTGTTGGTCAAAAGCATATTTTAGGTGAAAATAAAATATTGAGCAGTATCGTAGAATCAGGGAATATCCCTAATATGATATTCTACGGTCCGTCAGGCACGGGTAAAACCACTGTTGCAAACATTATTGCCAAGGCAAGCAACAGAACTCTCTATAAGCTCAACGCCACAACAGCGTCTGTTGCAGATGTTAAAAATATCTGCGCCGATGCAGATTCTTTAATGAGCCAAAGCGGTGTCCTTTTATATCTCGACGAAATTCAGAATTTCAATAAGAAACAGCAACAATCTCTTCTTGAATACATAGAAAACGGTAAAATTACCCTTATAGCAAGCACAACGGAAAATCCGTATTTCTATATCTATAATGCAATCCTCAGCCGAAGTGTTGTCTTCGAGTTTAAGGCGGTAAGTCCTGAGGATATTGCCACTGCATTAAAAAGAGGAATAAAGATTGTCCAGAAAGATTTTAAAGAAAAGATTAAGGTTTTAAAACCTGCTATGGACTATATTGCCGAAAAGGCAAACGGAGATGTCCGTCGCGCCCTTAACTTTTTAGAGCTTATAATAACCCACACTCCTCCAAAGGATGATGAGATTATAATTGATTTAGACAGGGCAGAGGGGATAGTTTCCCAAAAGGCTTTCCGCTATGACAAAAAAGGGGACAGCCAGTATGATGTTATGAGCGCCCTTCAAAAGTCCATAAGAGGCTCTGATCCTGACGGCGCAATCCACTATTTAGGTCGGCTTATTGCGGCGGAGGATTTACAGTCCGCTTGCAGAAGATTAATGGTTATAGCCGCCGAGGATATTGGCCTTGCCTATCCTATGGCAATCCCTATTGTTAAAGCCTGTGTTGACAGCGCTTTAATGCTTGGTCTTCCCGAGGCGAGAATTCCTCTTGCAGACGCGGCAATTCTTCTTGCAACTGCTCCTAAGTCAAATTCGGCGTATATGGCCCTTGCAAAAGCTCTTTATGATATTGAAAATACGGATACGGGGGAAATCCCAAGACAACTCCAGAATATGAAATATGACGGAGTCGGGGACACAAAAAAGGGACAGAATTATCTCTATCCCCATGACTATCCAAATCATTATGTTAAGCAACAATATCTTCCTGATAAAATTAAAAATAAAAAGTATTATGAATACGGCGACAACAAAACCGAACAAGCCGCAAAAGAATACTGGAAGAAGATTAAATCAGAATAAATCATATATTCTGTCAAATATAAGCTCCTTTTTCCAGATGCTTTCGGCAAGAGGGTTTTGAAGAGCTTTTATCTGATTAAAGTTTTTAACAAGAGGCAATTTTGTCTCTTGTTTTGCTTTATTTAAAAGCTTTTGCCCCTTATCATTAAACCCTAAAATTTTGATGTATTGCGGAGCGGCTAAGTCCTCTTTTTTTATACCAAGATAAGAATAAAGAAGAATTCGTCTTATCCTGCTGTGAGCATATCTTTTTGACTTGATGTTGTCGCAAAGAGTATCAAAACTGTCGCTTTCCATAGCGGCTTTTTTGATTTTGTTATGAAGTCCCTCTGAAACATCAGGTAAAGAGGAAATTTCATCAAGAGACATCTTGCAAAGATTGGCAATTATGCTTTTTTCCATATTTAAAAGGGAGTGAACTCTTGCCTTTTCATAAAGAGGAAGAAGAACATCAGGAACGAAACCAGAAAGGGAAGAACCCTCATTTATAAGTTTTCTTATTCCCGTTGCGCTCATAAAGGAAGAAACCTCAGAGGAGTTATAGTCTGCACCCTCACGCTTTATTAAAACAGGCTCTATTTTTGAATCAAGCTTTAAAAGAGCTTTGAGATATTCAACCGCAAGAATATTATTAGAGGAAGAAATAAGCTTTGCATCCCCGCTGAAAACCGAAGATAAAGCCTTCTCCCTTGCCACCGCAAAGGGGAGCCCCTCTTTAAGATGGGAAGAAAGAGCGGTTTTATAATCCTCATTCTCAAAGGCGAGGATTTTGGCAATCTCTTTTAAAGAGTCAAGGTCGGTGCTCTCTGCCCCAAAGGCGAGATAATCAACTAAGCCGAGGGCGTCTAAAATAGCCACGCCTGAGGAGGCGAAACGCTCAGCAGTAGACATAGCCATAATGGTCGGAAGCTCTAAAACAAGGTCTGCCCCTGCGTTTAAGGCCGCCTTGGCGCGAAGGTTTTTATCAAAGATGGCAACATCTCCACGCTGAACAAAGTTTCCGCTCATTAAAGCCACGACAGTGTCAGCCCCCGTAATTTCGCGGGCCTTATTAATATGAAATTCGTGTCCTTTATGGAAAGGATTATATTCGCAGATAATGCCTAAGGCTAACATAATTTCACCTCAAAGATAGTTTAACACAAAATCCAAGAAAATTCAAGCAGAGGTCCTAAAAAATCAAATATTGTCTTGACATAGGGGGAAATGTATGATAAACTTTAAGAGTTGATAAAGGCGATGACCGGAAACAAGTAGAGGTATTTGATGCTTTTAGAGAGCTGTCGGGTGGTGCAAGACAGTAAGATAGAATATCTTGAATACATTCCGAGAGCTGAGCACCGAACAGATTTTCTAAGTAGGCTGCTACGGGGGTGCCCGTTACAGCACAAGGGTATAAATTTGTACCCGTAAAGGCCGTAGCTGTGAAGCGTCGGCGAACTGAGGTGGTACCACGGGAAACTCTCGTCCTCTGAAATTATTTCAGAGGGCGTTTTTTATGTCTTTGAGTTAAAACATAGCGGAGGTTTTAATATGATTATAACGGATTTTCTTGAACAAAACGAGGCGAAATTTCCAAATGATGTAGCGCTCGTTGAAGTCGTTCCAAATATTATTTCCGAGGGGAGAACAACCTGGAAAGAATACGCTCTTATCCCTCATAACTCTGAGGAGAGCGGAAGAGTGGAAATAACTTGGCAGGACTTTAACAGAAAGGCAAACAGATTTGCAAATCTTCTATTAAGCCGAGGAATTAAAAAAGGCGACAAGGTTGCAATTTTAATGATGAACTGCTTAGAATGGCTCCCTATCTACTTTGGAGCTTTAAAAACAGGTGCCTTGGCTGTGCCTCTCAATTACAGATATACATCCGACGAGATTAAATATTGCTTAGAACTCTCTGAGGCGGATGCTTTGGTTTTCGGCCCTGAGTTTATCGGCAGAGTTGAGGAAATCTGTGACATAATTCCAAAGGTCAAACAGCTTTTCTATGTAGGAAAAGACTGCCCAAGCTTTGCAGAAAGCTATGATAAGCTTGTTACATATTGCACATCTAAAAAGCCAGAGGTTTCACTCTCTGAAAAGGATGATGCGGCTATATATTTCTCATCAGGAACAACAGGTTTTCCAAAAGCAATTCTTCATAACCACGAGAGCTTGCTTCACTCTTGTCTCACAGAGCAAAACCATCACGGCCAGACAAAGGATGATGTTTTCCTTTGTATTCCACCCCTTTATCATACAGGGGCGAAGATGCACTGGTTTGGAAGCTTAACTGTGGGCGGAAAAACAGTTCTTTTAAAGGGCGTTAAGCCTGAATGGATAATCCAGACAGCATCTGACGAAAAATGCTCTATTGTATGGCTTTTGGTTCCGTGGGCACAGGATATTTTAGATGCCATTGACAGAGGCGAAATTGACCTTTCAAAATTTGACTTATCAGCTTGGAGACTTATGCATATCGGGGCACAACCCGTTCCGCCAAGTCTTATAAAAAGATGGAAAAAGATATTCCCTAATCACGAATATGATACAAACTACGGCCTCAGCGAATCTATTGGGCCTGGATGCGTTCACTTAGGCGTTGAGAATATCCATAAGGTGGGGGCAATCGGCAAAGCAGGTTACGGTTGGCAGGTGAAAATCGTTGACGAAAAGGGCGAAACTGTTGAGCGTGGCGAAGTTGGCGAGCTTGCAGTGTTTGGCCCTGGGGTTATGACTTGTTACTATAACGATGAAAAAGCCACAAACGAAGTCTTAAAGGACGGTTGGCTCTATACAGGAGATATGGCACAGGAGGACGAGGACGGATTTATCTATCTCGTTGACCGAAAGAAAGATGTTATCATCTCCGGCGGAGAGAACTTATATCCAGTTCAGATTGAAGACTTTATAAGAACAAATAGTGCGGTTAAGGATGTTGCTGTTATCGGTCTTCCTGATGCAAGACTTGGTGAAATAGCGGCGGCAATTATCGAGCTTAAAGAGGGAGCTACCTATACAGAAGAAGAGATGGAACTCTTCTGCAAGGCGCTTCCAAAGTATAAAAGACCAAGAAAAATAATTTTTGCAGATGTTCCGAGAAACCCAACAGGTAAAATCGAGAAACCAAAGCTTCGCGAAATCTATTGCGGAGAAAGTCTGGTTGCATCGCAGAATGAAATAGGGGGAAATAAGTAAAATGAAAAGACTTATGATTGGTAACGAAGCAGTTGCCAGAGGTGCCTGGGAAGCAGGAGTTAGCGTTGTTTCTTCATATCCCGGAACACCGAGCACCGAGATAACTGAAAATATCGTTAAGTTTGATGATATTTATGTTGAATGGGCACCGAATGAAAAGGTTGCGGCAGAGGTTGCAATCGGTGCATCAATTGCAGGGGCAAGAAGTATGTCCTGTATGAAGCATGTGGGAATGAATGTTATGGCAGACCCTATGTTTACAGTAAGCTATATAGGTACAAACGGCGGGCTTGT
>JAFQRU010000015.1 GCA_017409915.1 Clostridia bacterium | reverse complement strand
TACAATAAATGAGTTTGGAGGAACTTAAAATGAAAAATCTTTACGAGAAAATTATTGCTAAAGAAGAATCCGTGTCTTTGGTAGGACTTGGATATGTTGGAATGCCTATTGCTGTTGCATATGCAGAAAAAGGTGTCAATGTTATTGGCTTTGACCTTAACAAAGCAAAAATTGACCTTTATAAAAGCGGAGTTGACCCAACAAAAGAGGTTGGAGATGAGGCTATAAAAAACAGCACAGTTTATTTTACTTCCGATGAAGAAGATTTGAAGAAGGCAAAATTCCATATTGTTGCAGTTCCTACTCCTGTAAATACTGACCATACTCCTGATTTAACACCTGTTGTAGGCGCATCTGAGATTGTGGGCAGAAATCTTACAAAAGGCTCATATGTTGTTTTTGAATCAACAGTTTATCCGGGTTGCACAGAGGATGTTTGTATCCCGATTTTAGAGAAAGAATCAGGTCTTAAATGCGGGGTAGATTTTAAGGTTGGATATTCTCCTGAAAGAATTAACCCCGGCGATAAAGTACATAGACTTGAAAACATTAAGAAAATTGTTTCAGGCTGTGACGAAGAAGCCCTTGAAATAATCAAAGCAGTATATGACATCGTTATTGAGGTAGGAACTTATCCTGTAAGCAATTTAAGAACAGCTGAGGCTGTTAAGGTTGTTGAAAACAGCCAGAGAGACATAAATATTGCCTTTATGAACGAGCTTGCTATGGCATTTGATAAAATGGATATTGACACAAACGAGGTTGTTGACGGAATGAACACAAAGTGGAATGCTCTTGGTTTCCGTCCGGGTCTTGTTGGCGGCCACTGTATTGGGGTTGACCCATACTATTTCACATATCAGGCAGAAAAACTTGGTTACCACAGCCAGATTATTTTAAACGGCAGAATTGTAAACGATTCTATGGGTAAGTTTGTTGCTGACTCTGCAATAAAGAAGATGATTGCTGTTGGACAGGCTCCTAAAAAATCAAAGGTTGTTATTTTGGGTCTTACATTTAAGGAAAACTGCCCTGACACAAGAAACTCTAAGGTTGAAGACATTATAAAGCGTCTCGCTGAATACGAAATCAGCCCTCTCGTTGTTGACCCATGGGCAAGTGAGAAAGATGCAATGCACGAATATGGCGTAACCCTTACTAAGTTTGAAGATATTAAGGACGCAGATTGTATTATTGTTGCGGTTGCTCATAATGAGTTTAAGGCATTAAGTCTTGATGACATTAAAAAGCTTTACAAAAAGTCTGATGACTCTGAAAAGGTTTTAATTGATGTAAAGGGCCTCTATTCTGTAAAAGAACTTGAAGAAGCTGGCTTTACATATTGGAGATTATAATCCGGAGTAAATATTCTTGGAGGATAAATTATGAGTTTGATTTTAATTATTGACCGAATAAAAAATAAAATAGTCCGCTCATACAGAAAAGCGGTTTTTAGGAAAAGCATAAGTTGTCCCCATAAAAGCTTTGTTTTGGTAGATAAGGTGCATTTGATAAATAAAAATGTTAAGCTTGGTAAAAATGTTACTCTTTATCCTGATGTTTGCTTTTATGGCGATGGAACAATTGAAATTGGCAATAATGTAGAAATCGGCAATGGGACAGTAGTTTATTCTTCAAAAGATGGAGGCATAAAAATAGGCTCAAATGTTATGATTGCTGCTCACTGTTATATAACAGATACAGACCACGGGATTGCAGCGGGAGAGGTTATGAGAAAACAAAAAAATAATGTTGCTCCTACTGAGATTGAAGACGGGGCCTGGCTTGCGGCAGGGGTTAAGGTGCTTAAAGGCTCAAAAGTTAAAGCCGGTGCAGTTGTGGGAGCCCAGAGTCTTGTTAAAGGCGAAATTCCTGAAAATGCTATTGCTGTGGGCATTCCTGCTAAGGCAATCAAATACAGAAGCTAATAATTTTAAAGGAGATAAAAAATGGCAAAGATAGATACTCCAATAATGATATTGTTTTTCAACCGACCTGATGTGCTTAAAGATTTGTTCCAGTGGTTGAGAAAGGTTCAGCCAAAAGATTTATTTTTGGTTCAGGACGGACCAAGAGAAGGGAATCCAACCGATAAAGAGAAAATCTTAGAGTGTCAGAAGGTTGTTGAAAACATTGACTGGGAATGTAATGTAAGAAGAAATTATTCTCCCGTTAATTTAACCTGCGACCACAGAGAATTTACAGGCATTGACTGGTGCTTTGAGCAGGTGGACCGACTCATTATTTTAGAGGATGACTGTTTGCCATCAGTTTCCTTTTACGATTTTTGCGGCGAGCTTTTAGAGAAATATAAGGATGATGAAAGAGTCCATATGATTTCCGGCTTTAACCGCATAAATCATTATGCTGATTCTCCTTATGACTATGTTTTCTCCAAAACAAGTGCAGGAATTGGTTGGGCAACTTGGCGCCGTTCCTGGAATGCTGTTCGTTATATAAACGATAATAAAGTGGTTGAAAACGAAGAAGAGTATAAATATAATAACGACAGAATGAATGAAAACACGATAAAGGGAAATGAAAACCTTATATCTGTTATAGAAAAATCCAAAGCTCTTAACCAAAAACTTGGAAGAATAACATCCTGGGAAAAGTTGGTGGGCGGAGCCGCAGAGCTTTTATCTGCATTAACAATAACACCAACTAAGAATTTAATTAAGTATAACGGAATTACTGAGGATGCAACACATTGTTATTCGGATACGATGCTTTTAACCAAAAAAGTCCGTAAGATGCTTACCCAGGGGGCATATGAACTGGAAACTCCAATTAAGCATCCACCATATGTTTTAAGAGACAAAGCTTTTGAAGAGCTTGACCGAAAAGCTTTTCTCCAAAAGAGTAAGCTGCTTAAAAAGTTTGAGCTTTTCTTAAATGTGATTAAAGCAGGTCGAGCTGATATTTTGGTTGATAAAATCAAGAAGAAAATAGTTAAAAAGTAAGTGTGAGGTAAGTATTATGTTAGATATGAAGCAGGTGCAGGATTACATCTATGAAATATTCATAGAGTTTGACAGGGTTTGCCAGAAACACGGCCTTAGATATTCTATGGAGGGCGGAACTCTTTTAGGTGCTGTGAAATTCGGGGATTTTGTTCCCTGGGATGATGATATTGATGTAATAATGGTAAGAGAGGACTATGAAAAATTCTTAAAAGTTGCCCCAAAGGAGCTTGACGGAAAATTCTTTCTTCAATCCTTTAACAGTATGAAACAGTTCCCGTTAAGCTACGCAAAGCTCTGTTATGACGGAACAAAAATATGTGATTATGCTTACTCTCACATTAAGGAAATGAATCACGGTGTCTTTATGGACATTTTCCCCGTTGATAATGTAATCCCTGAAAAGCTGGATAAACAGGTTAGAATAATTGGTCTTTTGACCGGAGCAAGAGTAATTAAGTTAAAGGTTAATTTCGGTATAAAGGGAGCAAGACTTTTGGTTTATAAATTGGTATCCCTTCTTCCGATGAAGTTGATTATTAAAATGATAAATAAAGCCTGCACAAAATATAATAAATATGATACAGGCTATATTTACGAGGTCTGTAACTCCAATAAAAAGTTTAAACCATGCCCCAGCCAGATGTATAAAGAATACACCAAAATAAAGTTTCGTGACGGGGAGTTTATGGCAGTTAAGGATTATGATAAATTCTTAAAATCCCGTTTTGGAGAAAATTATATGGATGAGATGCCTGATGAGGACAAGAGAATTCCGTCTCATCATCAAACGGTAGTTTTGACTAACGAGAAATAAGGCTTTAAAATTAAGTTATTGTTTGAAGAATTTTGGACGGTGAATTAAATGAAGAAAAGAAGTCAAATAAGAACTGGTGCGCTTTTATCATATTTTGCAATTGCCTTTAATATGATTGCGGGAGTTATTTATACTCCTTGGATGATTAGCCAGATAGGTCAGGCGAATTTCGGGCTTTATACCCTTGCAACCTCGCTTATTACTATGTTTGTGGTAGATTTCGGAATGAGCGCGGCAGTTTCGAGATTTGTATCAAAATACAGAGCAGAAAACGACCAGGAAAAAGTCAATAACTTTTTGGGAATAGTTTATAAGCTCTATACCTTGATAGCGGCAATTATACTTATTGCTTTAATCGTAATTGGAATATTTATAGACCAGATTTACGCAAATCTTACTGCAAGTGAGATTGAAACATTTAAGGTTTTATATGTTATCGTTGGCTTTTATTCCGTTGTTTCTTTCCCATTTATAAACCTTAATGGCATAATGAATGCCTATGAAAAATTTATTGAGCATAAGTTTGCCGACTTATTTCATAAGGTTTTTATAATTGTGGCAATGGTTATCGCCCTCATTCAAGGAAGAGGCGTATACGCTCTTGTTACGGTTAATGCAATATCAGGACTTTTAACAATCGCTATAAAGCTTCTTGTAATCAGAATTAAAACCCCGGTAAGAGTTAATTTTAAGTTCTGGGATAAGGGAATGCTTAAAGAAATTTTCTCGTTCTCTTTCTGGACAACGATTGCAAGCCTTGCTCAAAGACTGATATTTAACATTTCCCCATCAATTATTGCTATGGTGTCAGTTACCGGTGCGGTAGGTGTGGCAGTCTTCGGCCTTGCAACCACCATTGAAGGATATGTTTTCACTTTCTCTACGGCAATAAACGGAATGTTTATGCCGAGGATTTCAAGAATTGTCCATGCAGGTAAAAAGGAAGAAGAGCTTTTGCCTCTGATGATTCGAGTGGGCAGAATTCAGTGCGTTATACTGGGAATTTTAATAGCAGGGTTTGTTGCCCTGGGTCAGGAGTTTATTACAGATGTCTGGGGGAAACCTGACTTTGCACAGAGCTATGTTTGTGCCATACTACTTATCTTGCCGAGCTTTTTCTATTTGCCAATGCAAATTGCAAATACTACCATAACTGTTGAAAATAAGGTTAAGTTAAGAGCGGGCGTGTATATTATAATGGGAGTAGTTAATGTAGTCCTTTCCTTCATCCTTTCAAAGTTCTTCGGAGCTTTCGGAGCATCACTCTCCATTTTTATAGCCTATATGGTCAGAACAATACTTATGGTTACCATATACCATAAGGTGCTTAAACTTGATATAAGAAAATTCTTTAAGGAAACCTATCTTAAACTTGTTCCCCAGCTTGTTCTGGCAATGATAATCGGTGGATTGTTTAGTAGGATTAACCCAATTACCAATCCATATTTTAAGTTTATGCTGGATGGGGCAGTTCTGGTGGGCTCATACTTTGTAATTATGTGGATAAAAGGCTTTAATGCTTACGAAAAGGCTCTTTTTAAGTCTTTTGTAGGTAAGAATAAAAAATAGTGACTGATAAGTAGAAAATGTGGCCAAAGGAGATTTGATATGAAAATAAATAAAACAAAGTTAGTAGATGGTATTCTTGCATTTTTAAGAAGCCGTGGCAAGCGAAATCAGGTAAAAAACCTTAATAAAGCAAAATTTGAGCTTTTGAAGAAATCGGGAATTCCAATAAATAAATTAACTTCGGCTCAAAAGGCCGAGGTTGACGCTATATATAAAAAATACGGATATAAGTATTCCTATGATACCCATATTATTACATATTCCGTAACAGGAAATTTCGATGCTCGTATTTTACCTGAAGATATGTATAGGTCAGGCCTTGAACTTAAGCTTAATGATATAGGTCAGAAATTTGTAATGTCTGATAAGAATTATTTTGAGATGTATATGCCCGAAGTTAAGTTCCCTGACATTATAGTAAGAAACATTGAAGGTGTTTTTTACGATAAAGACAGGAATATAATAACAAAAGAAGAGGCGGAAGAGCTTATTTCGGAACACGAAAAGGTTGTTGTTAAACCAGCAAATGACAACGGTTTTGGAAAAGGTATAGAACTTATTGAAACAGGAAAGGCGAAGGCGACAGATTGTTTTAACAAAAACTATTTGGTGCAAAAATTGATTATTCAACACCCATCTTTTTCGGCATTCAATGAAAGCTCTGTTAATGTTGTTCGTGTTGTTACAATGTTTTTAGGCGGAAAGGTTTTCCATTTAACCTCAGCATTTAGATTTGGCGGAGAGGGGTCATTTACTGATAATCGTTCAACTAAAGACGGAAAGGGAATGACGATAGTTGGAATTGATGAAGAGGGAAGACTTAGAGAAAAAGGATATTTCTCTTGTGGTGTATCCTCCGAAAAGAGTCATAGTGGCACTGTTTTTAAAGGTTATGAAATTCCTAAGTTTAAAGAAATGGTTGATATCGCCATTAAACAACACAGCCGTTTTCCATCAATAAGAATTATCGGTTGGGACTTTACTGTGGATAAAGAAGAAAATGTTGTAGCAGTTGAATACAACATAAAGTATCCTGGTGTTCTTTATTATCAATGGGTAAACGGGCCGCTCTTTGGAGATAAAACAGAGGAAATTCTTGACGAAATTAAGAAACTTCCAAAAAGTGAAGGATTTTTCAAACTATAGTATCAAGATGTTATCCTTTTAAGGAATACAGAAAAGTATGAGGAGAGATAAAAATGGGCAAAAGAGCTATTTTGAATTTCAGAAATTCTTATGAAGAAATATTTGGCGCAATAAGGCGCTCTCATATGAAACGCCTGGTTGAAAAGCTCAAAAAAGGGCAAAGCGAGAAATATGTTCTGACAGAGGAAATGGAGAAAGAGGCAAAATCTTTCTGGGATAAATATAAATCAGTTCCTATGATTTATCATAATTTCTACACTGAGAAAAACGGCGAATTCCATAAGGAATATATCCCTGACGAAATTTATTATAACTATATCCAGCCCCATTTTAATAATTACAGACTGGCAAAGGCTCTTGATAATAAGTGCTATTATCATAAGATGTTTCCAGGGATTGCCCAGCCTAAACTTGTTGCATACCGAATGAACGGGTTTTGGTATATAGATGACCAGGTTGTAACTAAGTTTGAAGATGTTTATAATGTTTTAAAGAACGAAAAAGAGGTATTTATCAAGCGTGCCACAGACAGCGGTGGCGGACACGGCGTTAAATATCTTAATTGCGAGGGACTTACCCAAGAGCAATTTGAAAAAGAGATAAAGGATTTCACAGGGGATGTTGCAATCCAGCGAGGAATAACTCAGCACGAAGTATTGGGAAAAATAAACCCGACCTCGGTTAACACAATCCGCATAATAACTCTTCTTGAAAAAGAGGGCGCAAAGGTTTTATCCATTATTTTAAGAATGGGCGTTGGGGAAACCAAGGTTGATAACAGCAGCAGCGGTGGAATGACAATCGGTGTCTCTATGGACGGTAAACTTAAAAAGTATGCCTGCGCCGACAAGAGAAGACTTTTAGATACCCATCCAACATCAAATATTGTATTTGAGGGATATGAGCTTCCTTCATTTGATAGGGTTAAAGAGCTTGTTTTAAAAGCAAGTTATATGGTTCCTCATTTTCGGATGGTTGCCTGGGATGTATCTGTTTTAGAAGACGGAACGCCTGTGCTTATTGAAGCAAACCTCTATGACGGACAGCTTGACTCACACCAGATTCATAACGGTCCGCTCTTTAAAGAGGATACCGAAAGAATAATGAACGAAGTTTTTAATAAATAAAAAACCTTAGGAGAAATATATGTTTATATTATTTATGGCATATGCCCTGGTAGTCTTGTGGGGAATGAAGATTAACCTTAAAGATAAGAACTATTTTAAGGATTACATATCAAAAGATAAGTCCACATCAATAAAAGGTATTTTCATACTGCTTGTCTTTTTCTCACATTTTAATAAATATGCATCATACAGCGGAACACTAGATACAATCTATTTTAAAATAGTCGGTCTTGTGGGTCAGATTATGGTAGTGCCGTTCCTGTTTTATTCAGGCTATGGCGTTATGGAAAGCATAAAGAAAAAAGGAGATGCCTATATAAGTGCTATTCCTAAAAACAGGGTATTAAAAGTCTTTCTTCAATTCGTAATCGCTACTGCTTTGCTTATAGCGGTAAAATTTGCAGTTGGCGAAGAATTTACTTTAAGAAGAATAATCCTGACCCTATTAAGCTGGGAAAGCGACTGGTTTATTTTCGCAATTATCTGCCTGTATATCTTTACATATTTAGGTTTTAGGATAATAAAAAGCGAAAAGCATCTTTTAGGTGTGCTTACGGTTTCATTGCTTACGATTTTATATATCATTATACTTCGTAACTTTAAAAGCCGTATGTTTTATGACACAGTTTTATGCTATCCGCTGGGTATGCTCTATTCCTTATATAAAGACAAAATAGAGAAGCTGACAGGAGAAAGAATCTATAAATGGATGATTTCCGTAATTGTAATCGGTGGTCTGGCTACTGTTTTCAAAGTTTTTGGAGATAAAACTTTAATCCCTGCACTTCTTGGGTTTATATTAGCAGGAATTTTCATAGTAATTCTCACTATGCGGGTTTCGCTACACAATAAGGTGCTTAATTGGTTTGGGGCACATCTTTTTGAAGTTTATCTGCTTCATCGAATACCAATGATAGTACTAGAGAAAATAGGATTTATTAAATTTAGTCCGCCTCTTAGCTTTATAGTTTCTTTGACGGTTACAGCTGGACTATCTTATTTATATTCAAAAATGTATAAAAAGGTTTGGGCCTTAGTATCAGGCCAGGCCAATAAATAAAGGAGAAAAATTATGGGACATTTTACAGGAAAAACATTAATGATTACCGGTGGGACAGGCTCCTTCGGTAACGCGGTTTTAAACCGTTTCTTAAAAACTGATATTGGAGAAATTCGTATTTTCTCAAGAGACGAAAAGAAGCAGGACGATATGAGACACGAATTCCAGGCAAAGATGCCTGAAGTTGCAGACAAAATCAAATTTTATATCGGAGATGTTAGAAACCTTGACTCAGTCAGAGGCGCTATGCATGGGGTTGACTATATCTTCCACGCGGCAGCATTAAAGCAGGTTCCATCCTGCGAGTTCTTCCCAATGGAAGCCGTTAGAACAAATGTTATCGGAACAGATAATGTTTTGACTGCGGCAATGGAAGAAGGGGTTGACTCTGTTATCTGTCTTTCAACGGATAAAGCGGCATATCCTGTTAACGCTATGGGTATAACAAAGGCTCTTGAAGAAAGAGTTGCGGTTGCAAAATCCAGAAACTCAGCTAAGACAAAAATCTGCTGTACAAGATACGGAAATGTTATGTGTTCCCGTGGTTCTGTTATTCCTCTTTGGATTGACCAGATTAGAGCAGGCAACCCAATAACAATAACTGAGCCTTCTATGACTCGCTTTATTATGTCTCTTGACGAGGCAGTTGACCTTGTTTTATTCGCTTTTGAAAACGGCGTAAACGGGGATATTTTAGTTCAGAAAGCTCCTGCCTGCACAATTGAAACTCTTGCAAAGGCAGTTACAGCTCTCTTTAACCCTGAAACAGAAATTAAGGTTATTGGTATCCGTCACGGCGAAAAACTCTATGAAACTCTTCTTACAAACGAAGAGTGTGCCAACGCTATTGATATGGGCGATTTC
>JAFQRU010000098.1 GCA_017409915.1 Clostridia bacterium | reverse complement strand
TGGCGCGCCTGAAGAGATTCGAACTCCTGGCCCATTGCTTAGAAGGCAATTGCTCTATCCAGCTGAGCTACAGGCGCAAAACAAAAAATGGAGCGGGTGATGGGAATCGAACCCACGTGTTCAGCTTGGAAGGCTGACATTCTACCATTGAACTACACCCGCTTGGTAGGTCTTACTTATCGACCGACCTTGATAGTATACCAAACAAACCTTTGTTTGTCAAGTATTTTTTCCAATTTTTTTATTTTTTTATGGTAAGGTTTATTTTACCATTTTTCTCCTCAATTACTGCTGTGTTTCCAGCTTCAATGCTTCCTTCAATAAGAGCCTGAGCAATCAAATCTTCAATATGCCTTTCGATATATCTTCTCATTGGTCTTGCCCCGTATTTCGGATTATACGCTTCTTTTAATATAAGCTCTTTTGCACTGTCTGTAATTTCAAGAGAGATGCCCTTTTCCAAAAGTCCTGATCTAAGCTCATTGGTCATAAGTGTTATTATGCCCGAGAGTTCTTCTTTTGATAACTCATTAAAGATAACAATTTCGTCAACTCTATTTAAAAATTCAGGTCTGAACATTTCCTTTAAGGCTTTATCAACTTTAAGCTGAGCATTCTTTCCCTCTTCCCCAGAAAAACCTGCTATATTTGATTTTAAATCACTTCCTGCATTGGAAGTCATAATTATAATGGTATTTTCAAAGGAAACAGTTTTGCCGTGGCTGTCGGTTATTCTTCCGTCGTCTAAAATTTGAAGGAGCATATTGAAAATGTCCGGATGGGCCTTTTCAATTTCGTCCAACAAGATAACGGAATACGGATGTCTGCGGATTTTCTCCGTAAGCTGACCTGCATCGTCATAGCCAACATATCCAGGGGGAGAGCCGATAAGCTTTGCAACGGAATGTTTCTCCATAAACTCAGACATATCAAGACGGATAAGAGCCTCTTCGCTATCAAAAACTTCCCTTGCAATCTGCTTTACAAGTTCAGTTTTACCAACTCCTGTCGGTCCTACAAAAATAAAGGACACAGGGCGCCTTTTAAGGCTTATTCCTACACGCTTACGGCGGATTGCCCTTGCTACATTTTCAACCGCTTCATTCTGGCCAACAATTCTCTCGTGGAGTCTTTCTTCAAGATTTATAAGTCGGTTGCTTTCGTATTCAGTTATATTCTTAACAGGGATTTTTGTCCACGCCTCAATAACCTCGGCAAGATTTTCGGTTGTGATATAAACATCTTTCATCTCTGCCTTGATTTTCGCAATCTCTTCTTCTGCTTTTAAGGTTGCGCTTTTAATCTCGGCAAGCTTTGCATAGTCTGCTTCTTCCAAGGCTTCCTTGCCGTCAAGGTTTGCTTTTTCTTCAAGAAGACTTGCAAGATTCTTTTCAGCTTTTGAAAGCTTGACCAAAGCTTTATTTTCAAGGTTCGCTCTTGATGCAGCCTCGTCAATAACATCAATTGCTTTATCAGGTAAAAACCGCTCCGTTATATATCTTTCGGAGAGTACAGCAGCAGTTCTTATTATATCATCAGTTATTTTAACCTTGTGATAATCCTCGTAGTAGCCTTTAATTCCTCTTAAAATTTCAACGGTTTCTTCAACTGTCGGCTCTTCAACCAAAACAACCTGAAATCTTCTCTCTAAAGCTGAATCCTTTTCAATATACTTTCTGTATTCCTCTAAAGTTGTTGCGCCGATTACCTGAATTTCCCCTTTGGAGAGGGCAGGTTTTAAGATATTCCCTGCGCTCATTGCGCCGTCGGCATCTCCCGCTTTAACAATGGAATGAACTTCGTCAATTACCAAAACGATATTACCAAGAGTTTTAACCTCTTTGATAAGGTTGCGGAGTCTTGATTCAAACTGGCCACGGAACTGAGTTCCTGCAACCATAGCCGTCATATCGATTAAATAAATCTCATAGTCCAAAAGTTTTTCAGGAACTTCCCCTTTTGCGATTTTAACCGCCAAACCTTCTGCAATAGCAGTTTTACCTACCCCCGGCTCGCCAATTAAACAAGGGTTATTCTTTGTTCTTCTGTTTAAAATCTGGATTACGCGATTCATCTCCAAATCTCTGCCGATGACATTATCAATAAGCCCGTCCTTTGCCTTTTGGGTAAGGTTCGTGCCATACATTTCAAGGAACTTTCTCTCATTTTTTTCCTTTTTATCTTTTTTAGTTTTGCCTTTGCTGTTTTCGACTTCCTTATCCTTTTTACCAGCAAGGTTTGCAAAGAAGCTGAAAGGATTTTTCCCTTCGTCCCCTTCTTCGCCTTCCATATCCTCATCCGGCATAATTCCCGCAAAGGCCGCACCGAGCTGACTCATATCCATATCGCCGTCAAAAAGGCCTTCCATCTCTTCCGCTGCCGCTTCAAAATCTTCTTTGGAAAGTCCCATCTGTCCGCCTAAGTTTGTGAGCATATCCTCGGAAATAAGGTTAAGCTCTCTTCCGCATTTTAGGCAGTATCCCTCATCTATGCGCTTTCCGCCCTCCATCTTGCTTATGAAAACAACGGCTAAATTTTTCTTACATTTTGCACAAAGCAAATTCATTTGTTGCACCTCATTTATAAACTGTAAAACTATATACAAACATAAATTATAGCTTAGTATATCACAATTTTTCCTGAAATTCAATGTATTTTATTAGAAATTTACTCAAATTCGTAAAAAAGCCTTTACAAAATGGGATTTTTTATGTAAAATATATTAGTTAGAATTTATTTTTCAAACGGAGGAAAAACCGATGTATAATAAAGTATCGACTGACCTTTCTTTTGTTGACAGAGAGAAAGAAATTGTCAAGTTCTGGAAAGAAAATGATATATTCGGGAAAAGTATGAAAAATCGTGAGGGCGGGGAGAACTATACCTTCTATGACGGCCCCCCAACCGCTAACGGCAAGCCTCACATTGGTCATGTTTTAACCCGTGTTATAAAAGACCTTATTCCGCGTTATCGCACAATGAAGGGATACCACGTTTTAAGAAAAGCAGGCTGGGACACACACGGTCTTCCAGTTGAGCTTGAGGTTGAAAAAATGCTTGGTATCAGTGGTAAGCCACAGATTGAGGATTACGGCATTGAGGACTTCGTTAAGAAGTGTAAAAACAGCGTATTTACCTATCAGAGCGAATGGGAAGAAATGAGTGACCGTGTTGGTTACTGGGCGGATATGAACGACCCGTATGTTACTTATCACAATAACTACATTGAATCTGTTTGGTGGGCACTTAAAACTATCTGGGATAAAGACCTTTTATATAAGGGACACAAGATTATGCCATATTGCCCTCGTTGCGGAACTTCCCTTTCAAGCCACGAGGTTGCACAGGGCTATAAGGATGTTAAAGAAAACTCCCTTATTGCCAAATTCAAGATTGAAGGCGCAGATAAAGAATATATTCTTGCATGGACAACAACACCTTGGACACTTCCGTCCAATGTTGCTCTTTGCGTAAACCCATACGAAGCTTATGTTAAGATTGCAGTTGGAGATGAAAAGTATATCTTAGCTAAGGCACTTGTTGAAAAGGTTATTAAAGAGGAATACGAAATCGTCGAAGAATACATAGGCACAGACCTTGTTGGAACAAAATACGAAGCGCTTTACAGTTTCAAGGCTCCTGAGGACGGACAGTCCTGCGTTGTTGTTGCTGACAACTATGTTACTATGGAAGACGGAACAGGCGTTGTTCATATCGCCCCTGCTTTTGGTGAAGATGACGCCAGAGTTGGAAGAGAAAACAACCTTGGTTTCTTAAATCTTGTTAACACTCAGGGTAACTTTATTGATGAGGTTGAGCCTTGGAAGGGTATGTTTGT
>JAFQRU010000097.1 GCA_017409915.1 Clostridia bacterium | reverse complement strand
CTGTTTTAGATATGACTATTGAGAAGGCTCTTCAAATCAATCCTCAGCTTAAAAGTATGTATGACTCTGATGACCAGATTAAAAAGCTTATTGACACATCAATCCAGCTTGAAGGTCTTCCGAGACACTCCTCAACCCATGCGGCAGGTGTTGTTATAACAAAAGAGCCTGTTACGGCTTATGTTCCCGTCCAGTGCAACAGCGATGTTATAACCACCCAGTTCACCAAAGACACCGTTGAGCATCTTGGCCTTTTAAAGATGGACTTTTTAGGGCTTCGCACCTTAACCGTTATAAGAGATACAATCTTAAACATTAAGAAAACCCGAGGGGAAACTCTTGACATCGGCAAAATTGATTTTGACGACCAGGAAGTTTACGCAATGATTTCCCGTGGGGAAACTGACGGCGTGTTCCAGCTTGAAAGTGGCGGTATGCAGTCCTTTATGAAAGACCTTGCCCCCACCTCTATTGAAGATATTATTGCGGGAATTTCTCTTTACCGTCCGGGCCCGATGGACTCAATCCCACGCTATGTTTCAAATAAGAACAATCCTAAAAACATCACATATAAACATCCTATGCTTGAAAAAATATTGGATGTTACCTATGGCTGTATAGTTTATCAGGAACAGGTTATGCAAATCGTTCGTGAGCTTGGTGGCTATTCCTTAGGGCGAAGCGACCTTGTCCGCCGTGCTATGTCCAAAAAGAAGACAGATGTTATGGAGCAGGAGCGGAAAAACTTCATCCACGGCATCAAGAACGAAAGTGGCGAATATGAAGTTGCGGGCGCAGTTAAGAAAGGCATTGATGCCAAAATTGCGGCAGAAATCTTTGACGAGATGATGGATTTTGCAAAGTATGCCTTTAACAAATCCCACGCGGCAGCCTATGCCTTCGTTTCATACCAGACCGCATATCTTCGTTGCCACTATCCTGTCGAGTTTTTTGCGGCTCTTCTTACAAGCTGTCTTGCTCATCCTGATAAGATTACCAAATACTTAGGCTCAGCCAAAAAATGCGGAATTAACATTCTTCCTCCTGATATAAACAAGGGGAATGCGGCATTCGTTCCTGACGGAGAGAACATCCGTTTCTCTCTCGGCGCGGTTAAGAATGTTGGCGTTTCAATTATTGACGAGATTGCAACTGAGCGAGAAAAGGGCGGCGAATTTACCTCCTTTACCAACTTCTGCAACCGAATGGCAACGGGAAGACTTAACAAAAGAAGCCTTGAAGCTCTTATCCGCTGTGGCGCCTTTGACTCTCTCGGTTTAAAAAGAAGCGTTCTTTTAGAGGTCTTTGAAAGCGTCTTCGACTCTGCCGTTGACAAAAAGAAGAGCAATGTTGAGGGTCAGCTTGATTTTAGCAGTTTCTTTGAGGACTTCGGAAGCGATAGAGATGACTTCCCAAGCCTTGACGAGCTTTCAGAAACTGAAATCCTTAAAAATGAGAAGGAATATCTCGGGGTTTATGTTTCAGGACATCCTCTGGACAGCTATAAAGACAAAATTGAAAAACTTTCAAACGCCACAGTTTACGAGATAAACGAGAACGAGCATCATAAGTTCGACAGCGGAGATAAGGTTACCCTTTGCGGAATAATAATCGGCATAAGAAAGCAGTTTACCAAGAAAAACGAGCTTATGTATTACCTTGAATTTGAGGATTTAACGGGAACAATTGAGGTTATCGTTTTCCCAACAATGGTTCGGACATTCTATAATCTTTTAAAGGAAGACGCGGTTCTTTGCTTCTCGGGAAATCTTGATATGGCAGAGGACAAGCCTCCAAAACTTCGTTTAGAGAGCGCGGCACCTCTTAACGCAGTTCCAAGCGGAAAATATAAAAAGCTCTATATAAAAATGAAATCCTTTGAAACGGAAAAATTAGAGGAGCTTAAAACAATCTTAACAGGGGGAGATTTACCTGTTAATATCTACTATGAGGACACGAAGCAGGCATTTTCTGCCCCCTCCTCTATGTGGGCAAAGGAAAATAGTATTCCTTTTGACGAACTTTATGAAATCTTTGACGAAAGTGATATAAAACTTATTGAAAAATAAGGGAAAGGACAAAACCTATGCGACTTATACTTGCAGTCTGGGCGGCAAAGATGGCTTCACTTCTGGGGAAAATAATGGGGAAGAAATCCTCCTCAACTCCCGGAGCAGTTGCCCTTAAAATCTGCCCCGATATGATAAAAAGGCTTAAAAAGAATATTACGGGAAAGGTTATCGTAACCTGCGGAACAAACGGCAAAACCACAACTAACAACTTAGTTTATGCCTCCCTTTTAAAATGCGGACACTCTGTTCTCTGCAACACTCTCGGGGCGAATATGCTAAGCGGTGTTGCAACGGTTTTTTCAGACAGCTGTAACCTTTTCGGGAAATTCAAGGCGGACTATGCCTGCTTTGAAATTGATGAAGCCTTTGCGGTTAAAGTTTTTGACCATATAACCCCTGACTATATAATTGTTACCAATCTTTTCAGGGACCAACTTGACCGCTACGGCGAGCTTGAAACAACCGTAAAGCTTGTTAAGTCTGCAATCGATAAAGCCCCTAATGCCAAGCTTATCCTAAACGGCGACGACCCTATAACCGCTCAGCTCGGGAAAGGTCGCGACGCTTCCTATTTTGGCATAAGTGAGCAGGTCCTCTCTCAAAACAGCGAAACAAGGGACGGCCAGTTCTGCACAGTTTGCGGAGCGCCTCTTTCCTATAATTATTACCACTACGGTCAGCTTGGGGATTACTGCTGCACAAACTGCGAAAACAAGAGAAACAAAATCGACTTTGAGGCAAAGGATGTAAGCCTTGAAAACGGACTTTCCTTTACTGTAAACGGAAACCAGGTAAACTTAAACTACCGAGGCTTTTATAACATTTATAATGTTCTCGCCGTTTTCTCTCTTATGAGCCTTTTAGGGACGAAGAGCGAGAATTTCAATAATCTTCTCTCTGACTACAAGCCACAGATTGGCCGTATGGAAGAGATTGACCTTGGAAAGAGCGTTATTTTAAACCTTGCCAAAAATCCCGCAGGGTTTAATCAGGCGATTGAAACAGTTTTAACCGACAAGCGCAAGAAGGACATTATCATCGCCGTAAATGCTGAGCCAAGTGACGGAATGGATGTTTCCTGGCTTTGGGATGTTGATTTTGAAAGGCTTAATGACGAGACCTTTAACACCCTTTCAATAAGCGGAAAAAGGGCCTATGACCTTGCCCTTCGTTTTAAATATTCAGGTATTAAAATTGATAAAATTACTTTTGATATGAAAGAGTCAATTTTATCCTGCCTTGAAACTGACAGCGAGGTTTGCTATGTTCTGGTAAACTATACCGCTCTTTTCGGGACACAAAATATTCTGCTTGGCCTTAAAGGTGAAAAGGAGGAGAAAAAATAATGGAATATTCTTTAAATATTGTTCATCTTTATCCTGACCTTTTAAATCTCTATGGGGACAAGGGAAATATGGAAGCTCTTAAAATGCGCCTTCTCTGGCGGAATATTGGAGCAAATATTATTGATATAACAGCATCGGAAAACAAAATTGACTTTGAAAATGCAGATATTATTTTCTTAGGTGGTGGGGCAGACAGAGAAATGGAAACCGTCAGCAACCTTTTATCCGCTTATAAAGAAGAGCTTAAAACCTATATAGAAAATGATGGGGCTATGCTCTGCGTGTGCGGAGGATATCAGCTCATGGGGAAATACTATAAGACCTCCCAAAACGAGATTGCGGGAATGGAAATTTTGGATATAACAACAGTTTCCGATGAGAAAAACCGCCTTATAGGGAATGTTATTTTAGAAAGCGACGAGTTTGGTAAAATCGCAGGCTTTGAAAACCACGGCGGACGGACAGATATAAAAAACCACACTCCGCTGGGCAAAGTTCTGGCTGGTCACGGCAACGACGGCGAGAGCGGTTTTGAGGGCGTTATCTATAAAAATCTTATAGGAACTTATCTCCACGGTCCTCTTCTTCCCAAGAACCCTGTTCTTTGCGACAGCATCCTAGAAAGAGCCCTTAAAAGGAAATATGAAGGCTTTTCTTCCCTTGCTCCTCTTGATGATACCTTGGAAGATAAGGCAAGAAATTACATTATAGAGAACTTCTCAATTTAATACTGCAAATAACGACAAAAGCACAAGATATTGTGCTTTTTTTCGACAGCAACAACAATATCTAAAAAAATTTTTCCAAAAATTTTTTAAAAACCTATTGACAAATTTTGGTAATTGGGTTTATAATCTAATTGTAATTGGAAAATTTTGGAAAAATATAAAAGGAGAATTGTTAAAATGGAGAAACAGATAAAAGTTCTTATTGCAGACAACGAAAGAAGCTATGGGGAGATGATCAGAAAGCAACTTGAAGCTGATTATCATTTTTCGGTTTGCGCTCTTGTCAGCGACGGTTTTGAAGTTTTGGAAAAGGTTGAGCTTTTAAAGCCTGATGTTCTCATTATGGACCTTATTCTTCCATCTCTTGACGGTATGGGAGTTCTGGAAAGACTGAGAAATAAGCAGGGAAACGGACCAATGGTTATTATTTCTTCCTCTATTAAAAAGGAGAAGATTGCTCAGAGCTGTATTGACCTTGGAGCTGAATATTATATGGTTAAACCTCTTAATATTGAGAGCCTTATAAGCACAATTAAACTTTTCCACTCCGAAGAAGACGCCGTTGGAAAGATTATTGGAAAAAGCCGAGTAGCCGCCCTTGACATTGAAACCATGGTAACCAAGACCATCCATGAAATCGGCATCCCTGCTCACATTAAAGGCTATCAGTATCTTCGCCACGCAATAATGCTTGTTGTTGAAAATCTTGATGTTATAAACTCCATAACCAAAAAGCTTTACCCAACTGTTGCAAAGGATTTTGGCACAACTTCAAGCCGGGTAGAGCGGGCAATCCGCCACGCAATCGAGGTTGCCTGGGACAGAGGGGACACAGAGGTTTTAAACTCCATTTTCGGCTACACCGTTGCAAACACCAAAGGAAAGCCAACCAACTCTGAATTTATCGCAATGATTGCCGACCGCCTCCGTCTCCAAATCAAAAACGCAAGTTAGAGTGTAATAGTCATTATTTTATTGCATAAGTTTCATCCTTAACTCAAAAGATCGTAGCCTCGGCTACGGTCTTTTGAGTTTTATTTGCTTATTGGCTTTATAATTGTTGTTTCTTTACTCCTCACCATTACATTAGGAGGAATATAATTTCTGATTCGATCCAACGTTGTATCAAGGGTTTCTATTGAGTTCTCCATAACTTTATTTATAAATGTAACGCCTTTGTTATTAGTAAAGGTTACATATTTTAGGACAATTTTATTTGCATAAACATCAACGATCAATCCTTCAGAATGGTTTTTATTCCTGTATAGTGAGCCATCTACCGCCTCTCTCATTTCAACAGTCGCAGGAACATGAACAGACCAAGTCCACTTTGTATTATTAGCCGAGGCTGATGGGTTTGAAGTTTCATAAGCATTTCCAAAATGAGAATCCACATTCCCTACGGAGTATCTAGGGAAGCCCTCATATTTACTTGTATCTGCCGAATGATGACTATGTCCATGAAACCAGACTATATTTGTATAGTGGGCGAATAGCGATTCTAAAGTATGAGTAGCAGGATACCATTTCCCATGCCCCCACATAGGTTTAAGATATAACCCCGTCTGATTCCCTGATACATAAGAGCTATAAATATCATTAGTCATAACTCCATTTACAGTACTTTCGGCATATTCTGCTCTAAGGTGTTCAAAAACAAAACATCTTTTATCCTTGTTTTTTTCAAAAGTTTCATATATCCACTGTAAAGATTCATTCCAAAATCCACCTCCATCTCCCAAAATACCTAAGAAAATATAGACATCATTTTCAGGAAGAACAATTGACGGATCTTCAATTGTTATAGTTTCAGCGGTTTCGGTTGTATAATTCCCTTCTGATAAATTCCAATATGTATACTTGCCATTTTCAATATAATAAAATAGATGATTTCCTATTTTGTTATAAATATTATAAGCTATACAATTAGAGTCTGCCAATTTACTGGAATATGTTTTTGAGCTGGAAGCTTCGTGATTACCCGTAACAGCAAATACTTGCATATTCCCTTTATATTTATCCCTTATTTCAACATACTTTTCAAATTCTGAATTTTTCCCATTGTCTGTTATATCGCCTGCAATAAATGTATACTTACACCCATATGAATTAAAAAATTCCAAAGCATTTTGAAATTTTGCAACAGAATTGCTGTTATATAAATCGGAAGTGTTGGTATCTAAATGTAAATCCGACAATACGCCGTACGAATATAACAATTGGTCTTCATTTATAGAATCAGGATTGTTTTTCTCAGTATCAATGTAAATCGTTTTATCTCTCCCATCCCACTCGACCTCACATAAAAAGGCTTCGCTTACTGCTCTTAAAGGTATCAGCGTTCTTCCGTTTACAGCCATCGCCGGCACATCCAAGTTATAAACTTCCGCCTTATCAGAATCAATCCGCATCATCTTCCCGCTACCAATCGTGATGCCAACAGAAATAGAGTCTTTTGTCGCTTTTGCCGTTTGCGTGGTTTGTTCCCACTCAACTGTTGCACCTAATTTTTCAAATATTGTCCGCATAGGGACCAGTGTTCTTTCATCCTTAACCATTGGAGGAACCTCAAAGTTTAAAAGTTCTCCGTCCAAATATACTCTTATACCTTCATTTGCCGATGCAGTAATCATAAATAATAACAATAAAAAAATTACTGATAGTATAATAAAACCGTTTTTTCTCTTCATGCCTTTGCCCCCAAAAATAAAAAATGCGCCTACCGAAGTAGACGCATAAAAAACGCAAACTCCGATAGTCGCCAAACTAATTTAATTTGAACGGAGCAAAGGGCATACCAATTCAAAGGAATTTGCATTTTTATCAAATCCATATAATTGATATACCCAAAAAAGAGTATGAAAATACCCCGTTTCAAAAAATTATTAAATTAGTTTGGCAATTTTATTATAAACTATCTTTTGAAAAATATCAATACTTTTTCTTAAATTTGGATTTAGCAAACAAAAAAAGCAGGAACGAAACCGTTCCTGCCTTTATTTTTTTGATAATTTTATAACCGAAATCAGGGGTTTTATGAGTAGTCCGCCGATTAAATTGCCAACGCCGTGAATAGCGTCCCAGGGTAGACCTGCCACAATCCAGGCGATTGTTGTTTTAAAATTCATTCCAAACATTATTGCTTGTCCGAATGAATAAAGAGTCCCAAAAAGAAAGCCGTGGAGAGAGCAAATCAGGATATAGACCACAGTTTTAATTTTAGGGTTTAACCCTTTTGGGACAAGCATTGTCATCCCCCAGAGGACTGCCCATATATAAAGATATGGAATCCACCATAGAGCAAAGCCTGCGAAAAGTCCGTTTATGAAAACATATATGTATATGGGATAAAGAGCTTTTGCCCTATAAACCGCCGTTATTGCCACAACGAAAACCCCAAGCAAATGAATATTTGGTAAAAACTCCATAAGCATCTTGGAGACATACATAATCGCCCCAAGCATCCCGAAAATCGCCGTTTCCTTAATACTTATTCTCATGCTTTTGTTACCTTAAAAGCGTAGACTTTTCCCTCTTCTATCTCTGTTTTATCAACGCTGGAAGTTGCATACTCTCCATCAACATAAAACGCCCAGTAGACTTTATCTTTATCGTAGTCCGCTCTTTCGCCGTTTACCTTTTTGACGAATAATCCGTAAGGGCCGTCTTCGCCCTCGATTATTCCTAAGGCAAGAAGCGCCTCTCCCACAGTCTTTTTATCGGTATGGATTAAAAAACCTTCTGTTTCTCCATCTTTTCCTGTAACTGTGAACATAAACTCTCTTTCGCCCTGGCCGAGTTGTGTATAAGCCGGGCATTCTATCGTTTTAACTTCCTCCCTCTGACAGCCGAAAAAGCTTACTGTCATAAGAGTTAAAAGAACAATGGCTAAAATTCTTTTCATTATAAAGTACCTCTTATCTCTTCGCAAAGAGCATCAATTTCTCTTTCGCTTTCCGCATTAACTGCTGATTTTATAGTTACAGAGTTTTCTGTGTATCTTAAATTCTTGCTGTTTTCAAGCATTTTGAGCATAACCTTTTTAGCAACGCTCGCCCAGCTTCCGTTTTCAATAAAGGAAACCGTTCTGTTCTGATAATTTCTCTCTGTCAAGTGGTTTATAAACTCTTTCATAAATGGGAAGATGTCTCCGTTATAAGTTGTTGTGGCAAGAACAAGATTGCTATACTTAAAAGCATCCTCTATTGCCTCGTGCATATCCTCTCTTGCAAGGTCGCAGGTTGCAACCTTAACGCCTTTTTCCTTAAGCTTTTCAGAAAGCAAAAGCGCTGCCTTTTTGGTGTTTCCGTAAACTGAGGTATAGGCAACAAAAACGCCCTTTTCTTCGCTTTCATAGGATGACCAGATATTATATAAATTCAGGTAATACCCAAGTTTTTCTGTAAGAATTGGTCCGTGGAGAGGGCAGATTGTTTCAATTGTAAGCCCTGACGCTTTCTTTAAAAGGGCCTGGACCTGTGCGCCATATTTCCCAACGATACCGAAATAATATCTTCTTGCCTCGCACGCCCAGTCTTCGTCCGCATCTAATGCACCGAATTTTCCAAAAGCATCTGCCGAGAATAAAACCTTGTCGGTCTTATCGTATGTAAGCATAACCTCTGGCCAGTGAACCATCGGAGCTGTTACGAAAACAAGCTCGTGCTTACCAAGGCTTAAAGTATCCCCATCTTTTACAGCGATTTTTCTTCCCTCATAGGTTTCGCCAAAAAACTGCTCCATCATAACAAAAGCCTTGTCCGTTGCAACAATTTTTGCATTAGGGTATTTCTTTGCAAAAACATCAATGTTTGCAGAGTGGTCAGGCTCCATATGCTGAACTATAAGATAGTCAACTCCTCTTCCGCCGAGAGCTTTTTCGAGATTAGAAAGCCACTCCTCGCCAAAATCTTTATCAACTGTGTCAAAGACTGCAACCTTTTCGTCAAGGATAACATAAGAGTTATATGCCATTCCCTCAGGAACTTCATACTGCCCCTCAAAAAGGTCAATTTCTCTGTCATTTACTCCAATATATTTTATCTCTTTATTCATCGTTTTTCTCCTTTTTTACTTTTTCAAGTGCTTTTTTATATGTGTCATATCCGTATATACGGTTGATTATCTCAATCAAAGAATTTGCAGAAAGCCTAGGGGGAAGAGAGAGTTCTTTCTCTAACATTTTCCTAAGGCTTGCACTGTCTGCCTTTCCCGTAAGACCGTCTTCATAGAGCATTGCTTTGGTAAGCTGTATTTCGTCAGTTAAAGGCTTTTCTATTATCTCTGTTGCAGAGGAAAGTATTTCACGAAGGATTTCCTCGCTCATTCCCTCAACACCTAAAATTCCCTCTTTGCCGGGGGCGTCTTTTCTTTTTTCCTTGCCCTCAACGGACGGGATATAGGCGTTTAAAACCCTGCCTTTGTCCCCTACGCATTGTTTTATATAATTCCTTATCCTAAAACCTGCTCTGTCCGAATCCGTAAGAATTATTATCCCCGTCTTCAAGGCGGCACACTTTATGGCTTTCATAATCTTTTTATCTTTATAAAGGGAAAATCCACCCGTTAAAATAATCGGAGCATCCGTTACTTTCTTTACCCGTTCTTTATCATATTTCCCTTCAAGAACAATGGTTTCTTTTATATGGAGCATATCTTCTCCTCCCTATTTTTCAAAGCGGGGATAAAGTCCCGACTCCGACATTTTTTCGCCGTGCATATAAAGGTGGGAAATGTCGCCTACTCCTGTTGCCCGAAAATGGGATACGCCTTTTGCATCAGTTTCGCTGACAAGAGTTGTTACAGATGTTGGGGCGAGATAAAAATTATTCTGTGTCACAACGGGAGAAATTCCTAAAAGATACGCCATAACCGTAATGCCCAAAGCAAAATGGCAAACAAGAGCGATGGTTTTATCCTCTCCGCCTCGGTATGCCATACCCTCTCTTATCCAGCCGTATTTTTTAAGGAGGGCGTCAATACCCCTTCCTGTTTCCTCAAAAACTTGGGCGCTTGTGCCCTCTTTCATAAGAGATGGCTCGCTCCAACTATTTATATCATAATATCGCTCATCTTTGCACCATATTGAGGGTGGCAAATCCCAGCTGTTTCTTGTTTTTCCCGTAAAGGGAGAGGTAATAGTCCCCCGAAATTCGTGGAGCCAATCCAAAATCTCCGCCTCTTTCCCCAGCTTTTTAAGAGTGGGAGACGCCGTATCTCTGGCTCTTCCCAATGGGGAACAATAAAAATCGTCTATATTCTCTTTTATAAGCCTTTCGGAGAGCATTTCTGCTTCCCGCCAGCCTTTTTCCGTTAAACTGTCTATGGAATAATCAGGGTCGCCGTGGCGAATTATCATAATCTTCATAGCATATTTCCCTTTTCAACAAATTCGTCCATTTCATTATAACATTTAAAACAAAAAAAGACAATTCTTTTTTCAAAGAATTGTCTTTGTAAATTTTAGAAACATACCTTTTCAGGGTTTAAAATATTCTTTTCGTCAAAGACTTTCTTTATTCCCTGCATAATTGCAATTGGAACATCGCCGAGCTGGTCTTTAAGATAACCTTTTTTCGCATAGCCAATACCGTGTTCCCCTGAAACGAGACCGCCAAGTTCCTCCGCTTTTTCATACATTCTGTCAAAACATTCATTCAGAACTTCTTCCCACTTTCCGTCAGGAAGTTCATCACGGCAGATATAAATATGTAGATTTCCGTCTCCTGCGTGGCCAAAACTTGGAATTCTTACCTTCATATCTTCGGCGAGCTTATGAGTAAATCTTATAAACTCATCAACCTTATTTACAGGAACAACAACATCGCACTCGTCCATTTCAGGTGTTGATGCCTTTATTGCTTCAAGGAAAGCTCCACGAGCAGACCAGACTGCTTTCTTTCTTTCTTCCGTATCAACTATATAAACATCAACAGCGCCGATTTCAAGACACAAATCTGCAACGGCTTTCATATCCTCATCGACCTGAGCCTGTGTATTGCCGTCAAAAGTTAAAAGGATATAAGCATCGTTTTTCTTATCAGGGAATTTCTTGCCGAGATAGTCCTCTGCAAATAAAATTGTATCTCTTGACATATATTCAATTGCAGTTGGAGTAACCTTTGACCTGAAAATTTTAGGAACTGCTTCAATTGCGCTCTTCATATCCGCAAATGGCACCAAAAGGCTTACTGAAAGCTTTGGAAGAGGGATAATATCAAGGACTGCTTCACAGATTATGCAAAGAGTTCCCTCAGAGCCTACAACCAAGTCTTTGAGGCTGAATCCTGAGCTGTTTTTCGCAACCTTTGCCCCAAGCTTAACAATCTCACCGTTTGGCATAACAACTGTTAAAGCACGGACATAGTCTCTTGTTACGCCGTATTTAACAGCTCTCATTCCGCCTGCATTTGTGGAAATATTTCCGCCGATTGTGGCAGACTTTTCGCCCGGATCAGGTGGATACATAAAGTCGTTTTCCTCCACGAACGCCGCAAGTTCCATTAAAAGAACGCCAGGCTGAACAGTAACAGTTAAATTGTCGCTGTCAAGCTCAATTATTTTATTCATTTTTGTTGTTTCAAGGAGAATTCCTCCGCAAACGGGAACTGCCGCACCAACAAGACCTGTTCCGCTTCCGCGAACGGTTACGGGGATAACTCTGTCCCAGGCAAGCTTCATAATTTCGGAAATTTCCTCAGTTGTTGAAACTCTTACCAAAGCATCAGGCATTTTCTCTACTGTTCCAAGCTCGTCGTGGGCATAGTCAGGGCTTATATTTTCGCCAACTAAGACATTTTCTTCTCCAACGATCTCTGACAATTTCTTGATATCTTCTGCGTTTAGTTTGTTATACATCACCCTGTCCCTCCTTTATGCTGGAAATAAGTTGTGGCACGATTTCGTTAACATCCCCTACGATTGCATAGTGAGCAACATCGAAAATCGGCGCATTTTTATCTGTATTGATTGCAACGATGCAATCGGAAGATTTCATTCCTGCCGCAAACTGAACTGCCCCTGAGATACCAAGGCAGATGATAAATTTCGGCTTAACTGTTCTTCCTGAAAGACCAATCTGTCTTTTTGCATCAAAGATATTCTCTTCAACAAGTGGTCTTGTGCAGGCAACAACGCCCCCTAATAAATCGGCAAGCTCTTTCGCCATTTCGCGCATTCCCTCGCTCATAGCACCACGGCCCACCGCAACGATTACATCGGACTCGGAAATATCAATATCTTTTGGTTTATCGGTGTAAGATAAAACCTTTATAGCTGACTTTAACTTATCTGCTGAAACAGTGAGCTTAACTATCTCGCCACGAGCCTCCTCTGTTGGAGCAGGCTCAGAGAACACCTTATATCTTACCGTGCAGAACTGTGGACGGGTGTCAGGAGAAATAATCTGCGCCATAATGTTTCCGCCAAATGCAGGACGAATCTGAACAAGGTCCGTATTTTCTTTCATTTCAAGGACTGTGCAGTCCGCTGTAAGTCCTGCTCTTCTTCTTGCCGCAACACGAGGAGCAAGCTGACGCCCGATATTTGTTGCCCCGATTAAAATTGAAGATGGCTTAACCTTTTCAATAAAATCGCAGAATGCTTCTGTGTATGGCTCAATTCTGAAATCTTTAAGCTCAGGGTCATCATAAACGAACACCTTGTCTACTCCGTAGTGCAGGAGCTTGTTTATGCTATCCCCTAAATCAGAGCCTATAACGAGTGCATATACAGGGTGCCCTGTTACCTTTGCAAGCTCGTTTGCTTTACCTAAAAGCTCATATGTAACTCTATGTATTTTCCCTGCAAGGTGGTCAACATAAACGCAGACGCCTTTCCAGAGGTCCTTATCAACCTTTGCCTTAACCTCGTCTTCCTCGTAAGAAACAAGGCCTTCGCCTTTCTTAACGCACATTTTACACATCTTACAAGCCGAAGAAATATCAAGCTTTCCGCCTTCATAAGAAATAGCACCAAAGGGACAAATTTTAACAAGAGCCTGGGCTTTATCTTCTGTAACTAAATTATGATTTATAACCAAATTTCCCATTTTGTCCCCTCCTATACTAATTTTCTTTCGCGTATGAGATTATAAAGTCCCTCCGCCTGCTGACTCGGTGTGCCGTCAATTGAGCGCTTCTCAGTATTCTTCTCAGGCGGGAAAATTCTCTCAACCTGAGTTGCTGAGCCTGAAAGCCCGTAATTCTTCTCGTTTTTATCGTTAAAATCTGCAAGAGAGAAGAAAGTTATCTTCTCATCAGAAACGCTTTTCATAACCTTATAGGATGGAAGTCTTGGAGAGTTTATGTCCCCGTCAACGGAAATAAGGCAAGGCATTTTGATAGTCATATCCGCAACCTTGTCATCCATAGAGGCTTTGAGGGTTATTTCCCCGTCAGCTATGTCTTTAACAGAAAGAACATTTGCAACATTAGGAATATTTAAAAATTCCGCAACCTCTGCACCAACCTGAGCCGTATCGCCGTCTGTTGTCTGCTTTCCGCAGATAATGAGGTCATATTCCCCTGTCTTTTTAATGCCCTGGGAAATTGTATAAGCTGTTGCAAGAACATCCGCCCCTGCAAACTTACGGTCAGAAAGGACTGTTCCGCTTTCTGCCCCCATACAAATTGCTTCTGTTATAACCGACTTTGCCTGAGGAGGGCCCATTGTTATAACATCGACCTTTCCGCCGTGCTTTTCGGTTAAATTTAAAGCAAGCTCAATTCCATATAAATCATAGGGATTCATTTTGCTTTGAATTCCGTCTCTTTTTAAAACGCCTGTAACCGGGTCAACTTCAACGTTGCTGGACCCCGGAACCTGCT
>JAFQRU010000096.1 GCA_017409915.1 Clostridia bacterium | reverse complement strand
CCTTTACCTGTAAGAACAGCATTTTCAAAGTTGTTGCAAATTCTCTTATACTGACCAAAAAGGTAACCGATTTCTCTTGCACCAACACCGATGTCACCAGCCGGAACATCCACATGGGAACCGATATGACGGGAAAGCTCTGTCATAAAGCTCTGACAAAATCTCATAATTTCGCCATCACTCTTGCCTCTTGGGTCGAAATCACTACCACCCTTACCGCCGCCGATTGGAAGACCTGTAAGCGAGTTTTTAAATGTCTGTTCAAAACCTAAGAACTTAATAATTCCAAGATAAACAGATGGATGGAAACGAAGACCACCCTTGTAAGGTCCAATTGCGCTGTTGAACTGAACACGGAAACCTCTGTTTACCTGAACATTTCCATTGTCGTCAACCCACGGAACTCTGAAACTGATTGTTCTTTCAGGTTCAACTATTCTTTCGATAAGGCCAGCCTTTTCATATTCAGGATGCGCCTCAATAACAGGCTCTAAGGATTCTAAAACCTCTTCAACTGCCTGATGGAACTCAGGTTCGCCTGCGTTTCTCTTAACAACAGTTTCCATAACCGTTTTAAGATACTCGTTCTTTAACATATATATACCCCTTTTCTGTTGCAGTTGCAACGAATAAACTATAAAAAATATAATACTACAAATTTTTAAATTTTTCAATAGTATAGGAAAAATTTTTTAAAATTTTTTGAGCTGTCCAAATTATGACACACCTATGATGCTATAATCAAGACATAGAAAGGTGGTAATGATTTATGAAAAACACAAAAACAATTTTTAAGCTTTTAATTTTTGCAGGTATATTTATTCTCTTAGGGACAGCAGGAGCAAGCGATTTAGGACGGCTTAGCATAACAGAAATTGTTTCCAAGGTTACTCTTGGTTTCTCTCTTATCCTCACAGGAAGATTTGGAATTGCCGTTTTAAAGCACCGCTGCGCCAAAAGAAAAAGAATAATATCTGCCCAGAGGAGAAAAGCACAACGCAGTTTGGTTTCTGCGGCATAAGGAGGTTTATTATGAAAGGTTATAACACACAGTACGGTTACATGGGATATGTCGACGGGACATATATCCTCTTCGCCTCGGAAGCCGATTACATCGAATACTTAAACTAAAAAGGAGCGTTTTTAACGCTCCTTTTAATTTATCATAAGCATAAATATTGTAAGAACTAAAACAAACCCGAAATTATATAAGGAAAACATTCCTATATATTTAAGGGTTTCCCCGGGGTTGTGCTTAATATATTCCCTGAAAGTTATTAAGGATGCAAGGGATGCGATAAGAGTCCCCGCTCCGCCGATGTTCACCCCTAAAAGAAGTTCTTTATAATTAGTCGTAAACTGAGAAAGCAAAATTGCCGATGGGACATTACTTATAAACTGGCAGGAGATAACGGAAAACACCATTGTTCCTTTTTCTAAAAGGCCTGACAAAATCTCTCGAACTGCGCCGACTCTTGCCATATTCCCTGAAAAGATAAAGAAAAAGACAAAGGTTAAAAGTAGAGGATAGTCCACCATTTTAAGGGCCTTTCTGTCAACCCATAAAAGCACCGCAGGGATTACAACAAGTCCCCATATGTAAGGTATGCCTCTGAACACTATCAGAATAGAAAAGGCAAACAACAAAAGATAGAGAGCCGTTTTTCCTCTCGGGCAGTCAATTTCTTCCTCTTCTAATTCAAGGGGCTCATTCTTTACCGCCACAAAGCAGATAAGGGTTATAAGCACCACCGACAAAACAAAAGGAGGCGCCATTATCCCCATAAACTCCATTGTAGGAATATGGAATTTACTGTAAATATATAAATTCTGGGGATTACCAAAGGGAGTGAGCATTCCGCCCAAATTTGCCGCAATGTTTTGCATTATAAAAGTAAACGCCATATACTTTTCCTTATTTGTTGTAACCAGAACAAAATAGCCAAGAGGCAAGAAAGTAAGGAGCGCCATATCATTTGCAATAAGCATTGAGCCTATAAAAGTTATATAGACAAGGGCAAGGATTGCCGACCTTGCCGTCTTAAACTTTTCAACCATATTCCTTGCAAGGATATAGAAAAACCTTATGTTTTTGAGAGCACAGACAGTTGCAAGAACACAGAAAAGACAGGTCAGGGTCTTAAAATCGAAATAGGAAACATACTCTTTGTCGGGGCGGACAAATAAGCTCGTTACCGCCGCCGCCAAAAAGGCAATTACCATAACAATATTCTTTCTTAAAAATCCTGTTATTCCTTTTGTCATTTTCTGTTCCTTTATACTTCAAAAAGTGAAATCTGGCTTGTTTCAGGGAGAGAATCAAGACATCCGTTCTGCGCCAGAGTTTCCATAACGCTTTTGTTTATCTTGGCGCGGTTTTTAAGGTCCTCTCGGGACAAGAACTCGCCGCTCTTTCTAGCCTCCACAATGCTTTCCGCCGCCGCAGTTCCAACACCGCCAAAGGCATTAAGAGGCGGAAGAATTTTTCCGTCAACCTTTAAGAATTTCTTTGCGTCTGACTTATAAAGGTCGACAGGCAGGAATTCAAAGCCTCTCTGATACATCTCGTGAACCAGTTCCATAATAGTAAACAAGCTCTTTTCAGTTGCGGATAAGTTCTGGGCGTGTTTAAGCTTTTGCATTTCCGCAACCAAAAGCTTATCTCCCTTTGCCATAATTTCCGCATCAAAAAGGTCGGCTCGGACTGTGAAATATGCAATATAGAAATCGATTGGGAAGTGAACTTTAAAATATGCAACACGGAAGCCCATCATAACATACGCCGCCGCATGGGCTTTCGGGAACATATACTTAATCTTTTTACAAGACTCAATGTACCAGCTTGGCACATTATTCTCAATCATTGCGTCCTCATATTCTTTTGGCATTCCCTCTTTTGCCGCTCTTCCTTTACGGACGAACTCCATAATGTTAAACGCCATTTTAGGTTCAAGGCCTTTTAATATGAGATAGGTCATAATATCGTCACGAAGACCGATAACCTCTGAAAGTGAGGCAATTCCCTTTTTAACCAGATCCTGAGCATTGTTAAGCCAAACATCTGTTCCGTGGGAAAGACCTGCGATTATGACAAGCTCATAGAAGGTGGTTGGAAGAGTATCTAAGAGCATCTGACGGGTAAAGGATGTTCCAAACTCAGGGATACCAAAAGTTCCCACCTTGCTGTCGATTTGTTCAGGAGTTACCCCGATTGCGTCGGTGCTTTTGAATATGCTCATAGTCTCTGGGTCGTCAAGAGGAATTTCCAGAGCGTTAACCCCTGTTAAATCTTCAAGCATACGGATTGTTGATGGGTCATCGTGGCCCAGTATATCAAGTTTTAAGAGGTTGTCATGGATTGAATGGAAGTCAAAATGGGTTGTTATGATTCCTGAATCCTTTTTATCAGCAGGGTGCTGAATCGGACAGAAATCGTGGATATCCATATCTTTCGGGCAGACGATAACACCGCCAGGGTGCTGGCCTGTTGTGTTTTTAATATCTTCCATACCCCTTGAAACCCTCTTGATTTCAGCCATAGGGGCGTTAATTCCCTTTTGTTCGTAATACTTTTTAGCAAAACCGATGGCAGTTTTATCCGCAATTGTGCCGATTGTTCCTGCTTTAAATACAAAGCCTTCGCCGAAAAGTTCTTCAACATATTTATGAGCTGTCGCCTGATACTCCCCTGAGAAGTTAAGGTCGATATCAGGGACCTTGTCCCCTTCAAAGCCTAAGAAGGTTTCAAAAGGAATGTTAAAGCCGTCCTTTTTCATTTCCGCCCCACACTCAGGGCAAGTTTTATGAGGCATATCAATTCCGATTGTATATTCACCCTGAGTGAAAAACTCGCTGTGTTTACATTTCGGGCAGATATAGTGAGGGCAGAGGGCATTAACCTCTGTTATCCCTGCAAGATACGCCGCAAAAGATGAGCCGACAGAGCCTCGGGAGCCAACCAGATACCCTGCCTCATTGGACTTTTTAACAAGCTTATGGGCAATCATATACATAACTGAATAGCCGTATCCCAAAATACAGCTAAGCTCTCTGTCCATTCTCTCTTTAACGATTGGGGGAAGTGGATTTCCATAAATTTCATATGCCTTATTACGGCACATTTCCTCCAAATCCCTCTCGCTGTTTTCAATAGACGGAGGATAAGACCCGCTCCGAAGAGGTTTTAACTCTTCAATCATATCCGCAATATAATTTGTGTTGTCTATAACAATTTCTCTTGCAACATCGTCACCCAGATAGCTGAATTCTTCCAGCATCTCCTCTGTTGTTCTGAAATAGAGAGGAGCCTGCTTATCCGCATCGGAATACCCCTGAGCACCCTGCAATACCTGACGATAAAGAGCATCAGACGGGTCCATAAAGTGAACATCACAGGTAGCAACGACTTTCTTATTAAGCTCTTTTCCAAGGCAGACAATCTTTTTGTTTATCTCTTTAAGGTCGTCTTCACTTGACACTTTACCCTCTCTTAACATAAACTCGTTGTTCCCGAGAGGCTGAATTTCAAGATAGTCATAAAAGTCAGCAATAGCTTTGATTTCGTTTTCGCTTTTCCCCTCTAACACAGCCTTATAAAGCTCACCCTGTTCACAGGCAGAGCCGATAATAAGACCGTCGCGGTGTTTTAAAAGTTCGCTCTTTGGAATTCTCGGTCTTTTATAGAAATAGTCAATGTTGGACTTGGAAATAAGACGGTAAAGATTTTTTATCCCCGTCATATTTTTCGCAAGCAAAATAATGTGATGATACTGTTGCTTTAAGAACTCAGGTCGGGATTTTATATCAAACTCCTCGCCCTTTCTTTCTCTCTCATCACGCATATCCATCATCTTTATAAAAGCCTCTGCCGTTGCTGTTGCATCGTCCACGGCTCTGTGATGATTTTCTAAACTTATATTAAGACGGTTACACAGAACTTCAAGGTTATGCTTTTTCTCCTCAGGGAAAATCTCCTTGGAAATCTCAACCGTATCCATTACTCTGTTATTAAATTCAAGGCCAAGTCTTCTGCACTCCTCTGTTACAAAGGAAACATCAAACTTTGCGTTATGGGCAACCGCAATTGCGTCACCCATAAACTCCAAAAAGTCAGGCATAACCTTAGAAATGTCAGGGCAATCCTTAACCATTTCATCGGAAATCCCCGTAAGATTTGTTATATTTTCAGGGATTGGCCTCTGAGGGTTAACCAAAGCGGAGAAAGTCTTGGTCATTACTCCGTTTTCAATTTTAATTGCGCCAATCTCAGTTATCTTCTCTTGCTTTGCATCAAGGCCTGTTGTTTCAAGGTCGAAAACAACATAGGTTTCGCCCTTATAACTGTAATTCTTCCAAAGAGGCACATCATTTACAAAATACGCCTCTGTTCCGTAAATAACCTTAATATCCTTACCTGCTTTTTTAAGCTTGCCTGCTATTCCCTGGGCCTCAGGGAATGCCTGGGCAACCCCGTGGTCAGTTATGGCAATCGCGCTGTGTCCCCAGTCGGCAGCACGGCTTATCAAATCGCTTGCCGAGGTTATGGCATCCTTTGCGCTCATTTTCGTATGCAAATGAAGCTCGACACGCTTTTTCGGTGCGTTGTCCTCACGGGCAGGTGGATTTTCCATCTTCTCCATTGAGAGAACATTAAATTTAAACTCGTGGGCATAGTCGTCCATTTTATACTCCCCACGGACTTTTAAAATATTGCCCGCCTTAATAGAAGGAAGAGCCTTTGCAATCTTTTCGGTTTTTGAGAAAATATGACAGGATACTGCCCATTCGCTATCCCCTAAGTCAAAATCAACAACCGTGTTGCCTGTAAGCTTGCCGTTTTTCATAAGCTCACGGACTTCGCAGTCAATAATTTCTCCTTCTATAACGATTATTCCAAGCCCCTCAACAACATCAATCATAGGGGTTACCTTTTTCTCTTTTATCGGAGTTCCGTAGATATGCCCCGTAGAGAGTGCAGGCTTTTTGGAAACAGTTTCCGTCTTCCCCTCAACAAAGGTTGCCGCCGCTTTACTCTTTTCTTCCGTAATCTCGTCACGGTTTTTGATATATGCCTCTTTGTCAAACTCGTCGCAGTTAATTTCACAGCTATAATTTCCGCCCAGTTCTCCGTTTACAATTTTTGAGGCGATTCTCTCAATATCGCTGTTTCGTAAAATGGACGCTCCGCCGTGACTTGTCTTTATTATAATTTTGTCGTCCTCTGTGTATGCCGTTGCGCTTTGCAAAAACATCTTGCAGGACGGAATTTTTCTGCACAAAGCCTTGATAAGATTTTCTCCGTAGGCCTCGTCAAACTCTACTCCGTCATAACTGATTTCTACTTCTAAATTTTCTAAAGAATACTGATTTTTGGCTTGCTCAATAAAACCAAAAAGCTGTTCCTCTTCAATAAGAGAAACGCTTTTCAGCACGACGCTTACCCGGTTGTTTTTAACATCCAGGTCGGCTTTAACTATTTCCGCCGCCTCCAAAACTTTTGCAAAGTTTTCTAAGACGGTGACTTTGTCGAATAAATCAAGTAAGTTTGCCAAAATAATCTATCCTTTACATCTTATCAATTTCAGAAAGTAAAACCTCTATAATTTTATCCTCAGGGATTTTTCCTACTATCTCTCCTGACTTAAAAAGCATGGCGCATCCGTCTCCACCGGCGATGCCGATGTCTGCGTCCTTTGCTTCCCCCGGGCCGTTAACAACACATCCCATAACCGCAACGGTTATATCCTTCTTGATCTTCTTAACCGCCTCGGTTACCTCATTTGCAATGGGGATTAAGTCAATCTTTGTTCGTCCACAGGTAGGGCAAGAAACAACCTTAACGGTTTTCTCCCCTAAATCAAGAGCGGACAAAATCATTTTCGCCGCTTCAACCTCTTTTACAGGGTCGTCGGTTAAGGAAACTCTTATGGTGTCCCCTATTCCGTCGGCCAGCAGTGAGCCAATTCCAATGGCGGACTTAACAAGACCGCCCGTATATGTTCCCGCCTCTGTTACCCCTATATGAAGAGGATAGTCAAAAGTTTCTTTTGCAAGGCGGTAAGCCTTTATTGTCTTTTTAACATCAGAGGATTTCATAGAAACAACGATATCGGTAAAGTCATATTTCTCCATAAGGCGAATATGGGAAAGAGCAGACTCAACCATTCCCTCGGGAGTTATCCCGCCATACTTTGCGAGAATTTCTTTTCCAAGGGACCCGCCGTTAACCCCGACACGAATGGGGATTTTGGCTTCCTTTGCCGCAAGAAGAACGGCCTTTGCCCTGTCCTCGCCACCTATGTTGCCTGGATTGATCCGAACCTTATCAATTCCCCGTTCAATGCACATTAAGGCAAGGCGGTAGTCGAAGTGGATATCCGCAACGAGAGGGACATTGGTCTTTGACTTAATCTCATAAACCGCCTTTGCACATTCCTCATCAGGAACTGCAAAACGGACAATGTCGCAACCTGCCTCAGAAAGAGCATTTATCTGCTTTATTGTTGCGTCTGTATCTGAGGCGATGACATTTGTCATTGACTGAATGGCGATTTTCTCGCCCTGCCCGATTTTAACTTTTCCGATTGAAACCTTCATAGTATCATTCCTCGCTAAAAATTAAACCTCTGCAAGTTCCTTTGCTTTTTCTTCTGCCTTGATTTTTGCAATCTCTGCCTCTTCAAGCTCACGATATGCAACCTTTCCAACTAATGTTTTCGGAAGCTCATCGCGGAATTCAAGGTCATAAGGCATTGCAAATTTTGAAATGTTCTCTCTGCAATATTCAAGAAGAACTCTCTTTGTTTCCTCAATGGCAGGAACGCCTTCTTTGAGTTTAACAAAAGCCTTAACCTTTTGCATTTTATAGGCATCAGGAACACCTATAATACAGCTCATCTGCACATATTCATGGGCGTCTAAAATGTTTTCTATCTGTGCGGGATAAACATTATATCCCGATGTAATTATCATTCTCTTGGCTCTGCCTTTAAAATATACAAAGCCTTCCGCATCCATAACGCCAAGGTCACCTGTATAAACCCATCTTTGACCGTCCTTATGCACTCTTATTGTCTGGGCAGTTTCCTCAGGATGATTCATATATTCTTTCATAACCGTCGGCCCTGCAAGAAGGATTTCCCCCTCCTCGCCGTAAGGAATCTCTTTATCTGTTCCCGGCTCAACAATTTTGATATATGTATCTGAAAGAGGAATACCGATGCTTCCTGATTTAAACATATGCGGAGGTGTAAGGCAACATGCCGTAACCGTTTCGGTTGTGCCGTAACCCTCTCTTACCTGGATTGTGCTCTTATGGTCATATAAGAATTTATCAAGTTTCTTTTTAAGTTCAATGGAGAGGGAGTCGCCCCCTGAGAAGACACCTTTAAGGTGGCTGAGGTCAGCTTTTTCCATTGATGGAAGACGGAGGAGCGCCTCATAAAGTGTGGGAACCCCTGCGATAAAGTTACATTTATTTTTAGTTATAAGCTTGCCATAGCTTTTTGGAGTAAATCTCGGAACTAAAACACATCTTCCGCCACTTGCCAGCATTGAATGGATGCAGACGCCAAGGCCAAAGCCGTGGAAAACAGGCATAGCCGCAAGCATTTTATCCCCGACTCTAAACATCTGGTTTGCCGCAATAATCTGCTTTGCAAGAGCGTTGAAGTTGCGGTTTGTAAGCACTATACCCTTTGATGTTCCTGTTGTTCCCCCAGAATAGAGGACAACCGCACTGTCCTCGCCTTTTCTTTCTACCGCATAGTTATAGAAACAATGCTGGCGAAGACGCATAAAGTCGTTCCAGCGGATAATTGGCGCGTCTGCGGGGATTTTCTGAATTTTTCTTCCCTCGGTGAGCATATATCCCGCTTTAATCGGCTTGGAAAGCTCATCTTTGATACTTGCAATAATAATATTTAAAACCTTTGTGTTCTGGCGAATTTTCTCGAACTTATTATAGAACTGGTCGAGAGTTACCGCAGTAACGCTTTCTGATTCATTGAGATAGAACTCGATTTCCTTTTCTGCGGAAAGAGGATGAATCATATTGGCAATACCGCCAACTAAATTCACCGCATAGAACATATAAATCGCCTGAGGGCAGTTAGGAAGAGCGATTGTTACTCTGTCTCCCTCACGGACGCCGATTGTTTTAAGAGACTTGGCACACTTTCTGATTTCCTCAATCATTTTTGCGTATGTAGTCGGCTTTCCCATAAAGTCAAAAGCAACATTGTTTGGATATTTCTTGGCAATTTTTTCAACTGCCTCAAACATTGTTCCTTCAAAATAATCAAGATGCATAGGGATATCCCTCATGCTTCCTTCCCACGGAGTTTTAACCTTCTTGCTTCTCATTTAGAATTCCACCTCTTCGCCCATCGGTCTTTCAAGTAATTCAGGATTTTCAAGTAGTTTTTTAAGGAGCTTTACGCTCTTTGAAAAATAATATCCGTCGGCAATTCTTTCGTCAACTGTAAGACCTAAGTCAACGCTGTCTTTCATAGTGAATGTGCCGTCCTCATTAAAGAATGGGCGGATTTTCTTCTCGCCGATAATGGTAAACATTGAGGTTGTTCCCCAGTTAGAAAGATGATGATAACCTGACTTTAACTTAATTGAGCCAAGGTTAGTGAGTAGCACGGATGAATAATAGGGGTCGGTTGCGATAAGAGCCTGAGGGATTTTCCCGTGTCTTTCTAAGAAACAGCAGAACTTTACAGCAGGTTTTGAGATAAATCTCGGAAGTCTGCTGAACATATCCATAAACTCGCTTGTAGGGTCTTTGGAGTCCTCGCTTTTTCTCACATGAGAAACCTGTCTGAATATTTCGTTATGGACATCCTCAATGGTGTGGTCGTCCTTTGCATAGATAAAGGCAAGAGCCTCTGCACTTTCGTCAGTAAAAATCTTCTTAATTGTAAATGCCGCAGAAATCTTATTTCTCTGGTAAAGACTTCCGTTTGCAACAAATCTGTTAAGATAAGGACGGAGAGTTACGGTTTTTAAAACTGCCGTAACGATAACCTGAAACAAATTATATTTATATTCAGGGTTATCCGCATTCTTCTTCGCAAGGTATTCGTTTATATTTGTAAGGTCAATTCTCTCTGAGATAAACGCTTCGTTGTCGCATCTGTTCGGGAAAATGAGGGGCATAATAAAATGCATCCCATCTATATTCCTCAGAAGTTTCCCATCTCTTCTATCACCAATTTTCCTTTTCCCCATATCAGTATTTCCTTTCTTTTGTGTCATTTTAACACATCTTTTTATATTATATCACAAATAATCTTTTCTTTCAAGGAAATAATATAATTTACAAATATAATTTTTTATGATACACTATAAATATAATAATATAAAAAGGTGATTTGATTTGAATTTCTTCGGGCATTTATCAACAATAAACAGACACAGGCACAAGGT
>JAFQRU010000095.1 GCA_017409915.1 Clostridia bacterium | reverse complement strand
TGAGTGCGTTAAAATGGAGCTTTCCGAGGCGGACGAGAGCGGAAGAGCAAAACCTGTCCCGATAGAGGGAAGCGAGTTTATTTTAGATGTTGATTCTGTTGTTATGGCAATCGGCCAAAGCCCGAACCCACTTATAAAAAATACAACTCCCGATATAGAAGTTAATAAGCGTGGCTGTATAATCGCCAAAGACGAAACAGGCGCCACAAGCAAAGATGGTGTCTTTGCAGGCGGAGATGCGGTAACAGGCGCCGCAACAGTTATTCTTGCTATGGGCGCAGGAAAAAGCGCCGCAAAGGCTATCGATGAATATTTAAGCCGATGGGGAACGAACCAATAAGGTTTAAAAACATAAATTTTGCGTAATACGGCAGAAAAATCCACAAATATACACCAGTATTATTTATGAATTTTTCTTTGTCTTCCATCAAAATTTATTGTTTTTAAACTCTTCGACCTTAAACGCAGGAAAATTTTGTATAATTTGAATGCGGAGGACGAAGTCAGGCTGGCGCCTTACGAGGACGACAAATTTGAAGAATAAAAATTTAACAAGTTTAAGGCTTATGGGGTTCATTCCCCATCGGCTTAAAGGAGAAATAGATATGGTCCTTGAAGAAAAGACGATATCCACCAAAGAAATCTTTAAAGGAAGAATTATTGATGTTTCTGTTGATACTGTGTCTCTCCCCAACGGAGAAACGGCAGAGAGGGAAATCGTAAGACATCCGGGCGGAGTTGGAATTGTGGCTATAACGGATGACGATAAGGTTATTCTGGTCAAGCAGTATAGAAAACCCTATGACAAAGCTATATATGAAATTCCTGCCGGGAAAAGAGATAAAGGCGAAGATATAGAGATATGCGGAAGACGGGAGCTCTTAGAAGAAACGGGAGCGACCGCAAAGCATTTTGAATATCTTTGCGCTTTCTACCCATCCCCTGGGTTTACGGATGAAATTGACCATCTCTATCTGGCAAAGGGCCTTGAATTCGGAAAAGCAAACCCTGACGAAGATGAGTTTTTAGATGTTGAATTTTTTTCCATAGAAAAAGTTTATGAAATGATAATGAATAATGAGATAAATGACGGAAAAACCATAACTGGCTTTTTAATGGCCATGGAGAAATTGAAAGGAGGCAAATGATAGTGGAAAAGAACAGAGTTAAAGTTACCATTGGCGGAATTTCATATTCCTTAACTTCTGATGACGACGCGGCTTATATCAAAAAAGTTGCAGGATTGGTTGATACCAAAATGAAGGAAATCGGAGAAGCCAATAGCTATCTGACAAATTACAGTAAGGCTGTTTTGACTGCTATAAATATTGCTGACGATTTTCTTAAAAGAAACGATAAGGTAAGAGAAGTCATTAACGAAAACGAACAGCTCAAAAGAAGAATAAATGAGCTTGAGAGAAGATTTGGAAAACGATGAATAAAATGGAATTACTTGCGCCGGCAGGGAATATGGAATGCCTGAAAGCGGCAGTTTATGCAGGGGCCGATGCGGTTTATCTTGCGGGAAAGCTTTTCGGCGCCAGAAGCTATGCCGATAACTTTTCCGATGAAGAACTAAAAGAGGCGGCTCATTATTGCCATTTAAGAGGCGTCAAGGTATATGTTACGGTTAATACCCTGATTTCTGACAGAGAAATCGGTGGGGCAATGGAATATATTAAAATGCTCAATGATATAGGCGTTGACGCAGTTATTGTTCAGGATTTGGGGATATTTTCTCTCATCAAAGAGAATTTTCCAAAACTCCCAATCCACGCAAGCACCCAAATGACAGTCCATAATGCATCAGGGGTAAAAGCTCTTTCAAAAATGGGGGCAGAGCAGGTTGTTTTGTCCCGTGAGCTCTCTTTGAAAGAAATAAAGAAAATAAAGAATGAAACCGATGTAAAGATTGAAGTCTTTGCCCATGGCGCCCTTTGTATGTGCTATTCAGGGCAGTGCCTTTTAAGTAGCATACTAGGTGGCAGGTCAGGAAACCGCGGGAAGTGTGCCCAGCCTTGCCGACTTGAATATAAAATAAACGAAAATAATGAAAAAGGCTTTTATTTAAGCCTTAAAGACTTATGCGCCTTAAACCATATAAACGAGATGAAAGAAATAGGCGTTTCCTCTCTTAAAATTGAGGGGAGAATGAAAGGTGCAGAATATGTTTCCTTGGTGGTCGGTATATACAGAAAATATATCGATTCAGGCGAAATGCCAACAAAAGAAGATTTAGAACGCCTTGACAGAATTTTTTATCGAGGCGGACAGACTGACGGTTATCTCACGGGCAGAAAAGGCAAAGAAATGTTTTGCTTTAATAAACCTGATAACCCATATGAAAAGCAGGAAAACGAGAAATATGAAACTCCAAACCGCGAAAAGAAAATAAAGCTTAATGCAAAGGCAAAGCTTTACGAAGGAGAAACACCAAACCTTAAAATATGGGGCGAGGGAGTTGAGGTTACTGCCTCTTTAAACGATGTTTTGGCAAAAGGGGAAACAAAGACAGTAAATAAAGAACTGTTTTGCGAGAAAATAAGTAAAACAGGTGGAACCCCCTTTGAATTTGAAAATATTAAAGTAGAGATAAAAGGCGCTCCGTTTATGGCGGTAGGACAGATAAATGAACTGAGAAGGTGCGCTCTTTCAAAATTTGAAGAAGAATATCTTTCTTCGTTTAGGAGAAACGGCGACTATTCCATCAGAGAGATAGATGAAAAGGACAAAGAAGAGGCAACATTCTCTTGCCGAGTTGCGAATATAAATCAATTTTATTCGGCAAAGGAATATGATTTTGAAAGATTTTATGTTCCCGACAGCCTCATTCTTGAATATGCCGAAGCCTTTGCTCCTTATAAGGACAAAATAGTTATAGAAACTGAAAGTATAATAAAAGATGAACAGAAAACAAGAGAAAGGCTTAAAATTTTAAAAGATCTTGGCTTTAATAAGCTCCTTGTGAATAACTTAGCCTTTTTGGATGAAGATGACTTTACCAAATACGGCGGCTTTCGTCTTAATGTCTTTAACAGTTTCGCTCTTGACTTTTTAAAAGAAAAAGGCTTCAAAGGAGTAACCCTTTCTCCTGAGCTTAATTTAGGAGCCATAAGGGATATGAAAAAGAGCTTATCCATAGAAACTATGGTATATGGGCATCTTCCCCTTATGATAACGGAAAACTGCATTATAAGGAATAACAATGAATGTCCGTGCAACAGAGATATAAATTATCTCATTGACAGAAAAGGCATAAAGTTCCCCGTTGTAAAGGACGGAGAAAGTTGTTTGAGCGTTGTCCTCAATTCTCTCCCGCTTTATATGGGGGATAAACTTGATGATATAATAAAAAGCGGTGCCGAAAGCCTTCTCATTTATTTCACAGTAGAGGATGAGAAAAAGGTAAGCGGTGTCTGCGCATCCTTCTTTGATAAAGAGGATTTTAAGGGAGAATACACAAGATTGCATTATAACAAAGGAGTGTTGTGATGACATTCTCGGATAAGATAGTCACGGCGGTTTTGCTTGTTGTTTCCGTAGCGGTTTTATTTTTTCAGGGTTTTTTCTTAAAAGGCGAAAACGGGGAAAGAGTGATAATAACCACCAACGGAAAGGTTTATGCAAGTTATAACCTCAAAAACGAGGACAGAGCCGTTAAGATTGACACGGAATTCGGCTCAAACACGGTTATAATTAAAGACGGCTGTGTTTTTGTTGAGGAAGCATCTTGCCCTGATAAACTTGATGTTAAAATGGGCAAAATAAGCAAAACAAATCAGAAAATAGTCTGCCTTCCCAATCGTCTTATGATTGAAATTGTTGGATATGACGGAAAGGTTGATAAGGTGAGCCACTGATGAAAAAACTAAGTGCAAAGAAAATCACAGTCCTTTCTCTTATGATTTCCGTGGGTATTGTTTTGCAGATTGCGGAAAGTATGCTTAGCGCCTTTATTGTCCCTGGCGGGAAGCTGGGCCTTGCCAATATCGCAACGGTCTGGACTCTCTTTTATCTTGGCGGTGGCGGAAGTATTCTGGTCGCACTCCTTCGCTCAACTCTTGGCTGTTTCTTATATGGTGGGGTAAGCGCAATCCCGTATAGCGTGGGCGGAGCAGTTATAAGTGCCCTATTTATGTGGCTCTTTAAAAAGCTGTTTTACCCCAAGCTTTCAGAGGTTGGGATAAGCGTTATAGGCGCATTTTTCCATAACCTTACCCAGATTGCTGTGGCGTCGGTTATCTTCGGAAGTGTGAGCCTTTTTGCCTATCTCCCCGTGTTGACGATTTTAGGATGTATCGGCGGAGTCATATCAGGCTACGGCGCAAAAATATTTTGTCATAAGACAGGACTGATTAAAAAATGAAAAAAATTATACTTGGCTCTCAGTCTCCAAGAAGAAAAGAGCTTCTTGAAAATGTCGGGTTAAAGTTTGAGATTATAACCGCAGAGGGAGAGGAAGTTGTTGATTTAAGCCTTCCCTTTCCCGAGATTGTAACCTCTCTTGCCGAAACGAAGAATGAGCAGGTCATAAATGCAAAAAGTTGCCCAAAAGATGCAATTGTTATAACGGCAGATACGATGGTGGTCTGCGAGAGAAAAATAATGGGAAAACCAAAAAATGACGAAGATGCAAAGCGTATGCTTCGTCTTCTCAGCGGTAATACCCACAGTGTTTTAACTGGCTATTGCATCTGCGACAAAGGAACAGGGAAGAAACGCTCAGGGGCAGTAGAAAGTTTTGTTAAATTCAGAGAGTTATCTGAGGACGAAATTGACGGCTATGTAAAGACAAAAGAGCCTATGGACAAAGCAGGTGCTTATGGTATCCAGCTTAAAGCGTCTATGTTTGTTGAGGAAATCCACGGCGATTATTTTAATATAGTGGGTCTTCCCGTGGAGAGAATATGTAAATTATTAAAAGAGGATTTTGATGTATCCCTTTTAGAAATATAAATTTTTTAAAGAAAGAGTGATAAAAATGCCATTAGAAATTGGTATTGACATTGGAACATCTAACACAATAATATGCTCAAAGGATAATGTGATCCTTGACGAACCGTCTGTTGTTGCAATAAGCGAACTTGACGGAACAGTTGTTGCTGTGGGATCAGAAGCTAAGGAAATGCTTGGAAGAACCCATAAGAATCTTTGCGCAATAACACCTGTTAAAGAGGGCGTTATCGCAAACTTTGACACAACAACATCTATGCTTAAAGCTTTCGTAAAGAAAGCAACAAAAAATTCTTTTCTCCGCCCTGTTGTTGTTATGGCAATCCCTGCCTGCGTAACAGAGGTTGAAAAGAGAGCTATTAAGGAAGCGGGAATGAGCGCAGGAGCTAAAAAGGTTTATTTGATTGAAGAACCTATGGCGGCTGCAATCGGCGCGGGTATCGAAGTTTCAAGACCGGTTGGCTCTATGATTGTTGATATCGGTGGCGGCGTAACTGAAATTGCTGTAATTTCTCTCGGCGGAATTGTTGTTTCTGATTCTGTTAAAGTTGCAGGAAACCGCTTTGACGAGGATATTATTGCGTATATGAAGAGAAAATATAATTTGAGCCTCGGCGCAATAACAGCGGAAGAAGTTAAGGTTCAGATTGGCTCAGCTTGTCCTATGAAAGACGAACTCAGAATGGAAGTTCACGGTCGTGACAGCGTTTCCGGTCTTCCAAAGAATGTATCTGTTGATTCATCAGAAATCCGTGAGGCAATTTCTGAAAGCCTTGAAATGATTATCGACGGAATCAAAGCAGTTCTTGAAAAAACTCCACCTGAACTTGCAGCTGATATCTATGAAACAGGTATCGTTTTATCAGGCGGCGGGGCAACATTAAGAGGCCTCGGTATGCTTATAAACAAGAACATTGACATTCCTGTTTACATTGCGGAAGAACCAATGCACTGCGTAGCATTAGGAACAGGCAGAGCGGCTTCTAACGCTAAGGAAATGAAGAACATATTTTTAGGTGAATAAGATTTAATCGGAGAGATTTAAATGAGAAAGCTTTTCGGGAACAGAATTTTTGTTCTCCTTCTTACAATAACAATTTCAGTAAGTGTTGTTTTAGGGGTTATCAATGCAACAAAAACCAAGTCAACCTTTATGGGTAATGTTGCAATGGTGGTTATAACCCCTCTTTCCGATGCCTGCACATGGGTAGGCAGGAAGGTTTCGGGCTTTTTCGGTTATTTCGGAGATATAGATGAACTCCGAGAAGAAAACGAAAAACTGAAAAGTGAGAAGAAAGAGCTTGAAGCGAAAATAAGGAAAAGCGAAGGGACAGACAGAGAAAATAAGGACCTTCGCGCCCTCCTTGAACTTTCCGAAGCCTATCCAAGTTTAGAGCTTGTCAGCGCAGAGGTAATTTCAAGAAGTGCATCAAATTGGTACGAAAGCTTTATCATTGATAAAGGGACGGCGGATGGTCTTAAAATAGGTCAGGGCGTCATCTCAGGGGAGAATGTCCTCCTTGGAAGAATAAGTGATTTAGGCTCAACATGGGCAAGAGTAACGGTTCTTACCGATTCAGGCCACAGCGTGAGCGCAAAAGTTATCCGCTCAGGGGATTTAGGGATTGTCGAAGGGGATTTGTCCCTTTCAAAAGATGGTCAATGCAGGCTCTCTTTCATCTCTAAAAACAGCGATATTGTGGTGGGCGACTATCTTGAAACCTCAGGCCTTGGAGGAGTTTATCCAAAAGGCATCGAAATCGGCAAGGTTATAGAAATAAAGCCGGAGGTTCAGGGGATTTCTCAATATGCAATTGTTGAAACATCTGCTGAAATTGAGACGATTTCAAAGGTTATGATAATAACGAATAACCCGGCCGAGAGTACAGCGGTAGGCGAAGAATAGAAGGAGAGAATACTATGAGAGTAACATACCATGCAGTATATCTCTTCCTGGCGGCAATGCTTTCAACTACGCTTTTTACTGCTCTCAAGCTTTTTGGCGTAAGCCCCAATTTGTTTATAATTTATATCGTTTTTGCAGGATTTTATGTTTCCAAAACAGAAGCAATCTGGCTTGGCCTTGTTTTTGGCTTTGTCTATGATATAATTGTCGGGGCGAATGTAGGCCTTAACGGAGTTTTATATATGTTTGCCTGCTTCTTGGTGGTTGTGTCCTGCGAGAATGTCATAAGGCGCAATAACGCCGTTGTGACATTCATTTTTACTGCTGTCTGGACGGCGGTTTTAGAGGGAATTAACGCCATCTTTGGTCCCGTCAGCGGAGTATGGCCTGCAATCAGAATTATAATTGTTGAAATTTTTTATAACGGCGCATTAGCGGTTATTTTATATCTTGCCTTAAAAAGAATATTTGAGAGGCTTTACGATAACGAAAAAAGGTGAATGGTTTGGAAAACAGAAATCTGCGTCACAGATATATAATATTGGGTGCGTTTCTTCTTAGCTTTGTAATTGTCTTTACCGTGGTGCTTTTTAATCTTCAAATTGTAAACGGCGAAAACTATCGTGAAAACATTATAAACCAGACAGAGCGTGCATATCCCATAAAGGCGTCAAGAGGGGAAATTCTTGATGCTTATGGGCGTCCTATGGTTACAAACCGAATGGGCTATTATATAAGAATTCAGGATGTTTCTGCTTCCGACAATAAAATTAACGAGACCATTGCGGTCTTACTTGGAATTATGAATGAAAACGGGGAAGAATTTTTGGATGAATTCCCCATAAAAGGCGAGCCTCTTGATTTTGTCTTTGAAAATTCAGAGGATAAAGCAAAAAAAGTTAAAGAATGGAAGAAAGAAAACGGCTTTAAAAATAAAGACGGTATAAATAAAATTCTCGACAGCCTGGCTGAAAAATACGGTGTGGATGAGAGCTATACAGGGGAAACAAGACGAAATATTATCGCCATAAGATATTCTATGGACAAAAAATATTTCGGCGTAACAAACCCCTATACTTTTGCATCTGATGTTTCTGATAAAGTTGTTGCCCAGGTTTCAGAAAGTGGCTTTTTGATGACAGGAGTTTCCGTTGAAGTTGAGCCAATGCGCGAATATGTAAGCTCTATGGCGGTCCACATTTTGGGAAGAACAGGCATCATTTATGCAGAAGAATATGCCGAGCTTCGTGATAAAGGCTATGGAATGAATGACATCATAGGAAAAGATGGAATTGAAAAAGAGCTTGAATTTTACCTTAAAGGTAGAGACGGCTCGATGATGGTTAAGCAAAATAAATCGGGAAGTATTGAAAGGGTGCTCAGCGAAGTGCCCCCCCAAACTGATAACTATGCGGTGCTTACTGTTGACTCTAAACTTCAAGAGATAACAGAGAAAGCCCTTAAAGAAAATATAGAGGCAGCAAGGGCAGATAGTGGCCCGGATGCTTATAGCGGTGCAGCAATTGCCGTTGATGTTAAAACGGGCGGAGTTCTGGCAATTGCCTCATATCCGTCCTATGACCCCGTAAGTTATACGGAGAATTATAACAATCTTTTAAAAGACCCCACAAAGCCTCTTTTTAACAGAGCATTAAGCGGTGTCTATACCCCCGGCTCAACCTTTAAACCATTGGTTGCCATAGCGGCCCTTGAAGAAGGAATTATATCCCCAACTGACACCATTGAGTGTGAGGGCGTGTATAAATATTATGCCCCATCATATCAGCCAACCTGTCTTATCTGGAAAAGCGGAAAAACCCACGGCCCACTTACCGTTTCGGAGGCAATCGGGGTTTCCTGTAATTGCTTTTTCTATGATGCAGGGCGAAGAGTGGGAATTAAGGATATAAATAAATATGCAAAAGCCTTCGGCCTTGGCGAAAAAACAGGGATTGAGCTATATGAGGAGAGCGGAATTGTGGCAGGCCCCGATTACAGAGAAAAGCTTGATATGCCCTGGTATCCGGGGGATGTTTTGCAGGCGGCAATCGGACAGTCGGATAATATGTTCTCCCCTGCCCAGCTTGCAAATTATATATCGACTCTTCTGAATAAAGGAACGAGATATTCTCTTCACCTTATAAAAGAAATCCGCACATATGAAGGGGATAAGATAGTTTATAAAACCCAGCCGAAAGTTTTGTCTAAAATTAAGCTTAAAGACAGCACGGTTGAGGCTGTTAAAGACGGAATGAGACGAGTTACGGGAGACGGAACGGCGTCGGCGGTTTTTGAGAATTTCCCAATCGAAGTTGGCGGAAAAACAGGAACTGCGGAAGTAAGTCAGGGTAGCGATAATGTATTATTCGTTGGCTTTGCCCCCTATGACAATCCTCAGATTGCGGTTGCAGTTGTAATTGAACACGGCGCATCAAGCAGATATGCCGCAAATATCGGAAAAGAAATGTTTGCGTCCTATTTAGGACTTTATGAAACTCAGGACAGCATAACTCAGCCTAACAAACTTTTGAAATAGAAAGGAAGATTAAGATGGCAGAAAAGAAAGAAATTATCAGCCTTAAACTGTATAAAAGCGGTATGGTGGTAACTGTTAATGAAAAGCCCTCTTATAAAGAGGTTAAAGAGGCTCTTTGCGCCAAGTTTAAAGAATCCAAAGACTTTTTCGCAGGAGTTAAAAAGCTTGGGTTTAAAGGTGTTCCTTTGACTAATAAGGAATATGAAAGATTAGTCAAAAAAGTTTCGGATATTTTGGAAGACAGCGTTGAGCTCTGGGAAAATCCTGAGGATAATGAAAAGACAGAAGATAAGGACAAAGAAAATATAAACGCACAGCAGATTTTAGACCGTGCTTTTGTTGAAGCGGAAGAGAAAAACACTAAGTTTTATAAGAAAACTCTCCGCTCAGGCCAGTGCTTAGAGTCTGACGGAAGCGTGGTTTTAATCGGCGATGTTAACCCGGGTGCCGAGGTTATCGCAAAGGGAAATATTTTTGTTATGGGATCAGTCAGAGGCATGGTTCACGCGGGAAAAGACGGAGATAAAGAAGCCTTTGTTGCAGCCTTAAAACTTTCCCCGACCCAGCTTAGAATTGCCGACCTTATAACAATACCGCCTGAAGGGGACGATAAAGATTATCTCAGTCCTGAGGCGGCTTACATTAAGGAAGACAAAATTTTCATCGAAGAATTTTTGCAAAAGAGAAAATAATTTTTGACTTTTTATATGGTATATGATATACTGATAAAAGATGAAGTTAAATTATGCAGAATATCGGTGCGAAAAATTCCGCACTGAATTTGGTTTAATATTGGAGGTAAATTATGGCAAAGTCACAGGCGCAGGTAATAGTTATAACCTCAGGTAAAGGTGGCGTTGGTAAAACAACAACAACTGCTAATATCGGGGTTGGACTTGCTCTGCTTGGTAAAAAAGTTGTTTTAATTGACACAGATATCGGTCTTCGTAACCTTGATGTTGTATTAGGTCTTGAAAACAGAATTGTTTATGACTTAGTAGATGCGGTTACAGGTCACTGTAAGCTTAAACAGGCTCTTATTAAGGATAAGCGTTATGACGGTCTTTTCTTACTCCCTGCTGCACAGACAAAGGATAAGGATGCAGTAACAGTTGAGCAGATGGAAAAGCTTTGCAACGACCTTAAAAAAGATTTTGATTTTATTATAATCGACTGTCCGGCAGGTATTGAGCAGGGCTTTAAGAATGCTATCGCAGGTGCAGATAAAGCGATTGTTGTTACAACACCTGAGGTTTCTGCTGTCCGTGATGCAGACAGAATTATCGGCCTTTTGGATGCCAATGAAATAACAGATCACTTCCTTCTCATTAACCGCATAAGAACAGATATGGTTAAGCGCGGCGAAATGATGAATGTTGATGATGTTCTTGATATTTTGAATATCGAGCTTATCGGTATAGTTCCTGATGATGAAAATGTTATTGTTTCAACAAATAAGGGTGAGCCTGCTGTTGTAAATATGAAATCACTTGCAGGTCAGGGATACAGAAACATAACAAAGCGTTTAAGCGGCGAAAATGTTCCCCTTATGGAGCTTGACGGCGGCGGATTCTTCGCCAGACTCTTTGGAAAATTCAAAAGAAAGTAAGTCAGGAATAAACTGTAAAGGAGAATAAAAATGATAATAGATTTATCCAAAATTTTCGGTAAGCGCAAGAATGCGTCAAAAGAAATGGCAAAAGACAGATTAAGACTTGTCTTAGTCCATGACCGAGCAAATTCAGATACAGAATTTTTGGAAAAAATAAGAGATGAAATTATGCAGGTGCTTGAAAAGTATATGGATATCTCCGAAAGTGGTCTTGATATCCAGATTGGAACAGCACAAAGTGAGGATGGAAAAACATTGGTTCCAGCACTCACTGCAAATATTCCGATTAAGGCAATGAAAAGAAACAACTAAACGACGGGAGGAAGAAAAATGAATATCGCTCTTATTGCGCACGATAAAAAGAAAGAACTTATGGTTGAGTTTTGTATTGCATATAAAGCGATACTCCAAAAGCATAACCTCTGCGCCACAGGAACAACAGGTGGTCTTATAAACGAAGCTACCGGTATGGATGTAAATCTGTTTTTGTCAGGCCCTCAGGGTGGAGACCAGCAGATAGGTGCAAGAATTGCATATAACGAAATCGACCTTGTGCTCTTTTTCCGTGACCCGCTTACAGCCCAGCCTCATGAACCTGATGTTTCGGCGCTGTTTCGTCTTTGCGATGTTCACAATATTCCCCTTGCAACAAATGTTGCAACTGCCGAAGTTTTAATCCGCGGCCTTGACCGAGGAGACCTTGATTGGAGAGACCTTGTTAATCCTAAAAAATAAATATAATCCGCCGGAAAACGGCGGATTTTTAATAGGTGAAAAAATGAACGAGATTTATCAGAGAACAGCAATGTTAATCGGCGAGGATGCCGTCAGAAAACTTAAAAAAAGCCATGTCATAATCTTTGGAATTGGAGGAGTAGGCTCATTCTGTGCCGAGGCCATCGCAAGAGCAGGAGTGGGCAAAATAACCCTGGTTGATCGCGACAAGGTGTCCAGGTCCAATATTAATAGACAACTCATCGCCCTTAATTCAACAGTCGGGGAAGCAAAGGTTAAGGGTATGCAAAAACGAATAGAAGATATCAACCCTGATATAAAGGTGGTTGCCATTGAAAAATTCTGCCTTCCTGAAAATGTTGAAGAGTTTTTTGACGATGAAATTGACTATGTTATTGATGCAGTCGACACGGTTTCCGCAAAGCTTGCCATAATCGAAACAGCCAAGAAGAAGGGGATTGGAATTATAAGCGCAATGGGCGCAGGAAACAAGCTTAACCCCCAGGACTTTCAGGTGGCGGATATTTATAAAACGGAAAATTGTCCCCTTTGCAGAGTTATGAGACGGGAACTGAAAAAAAGAGGTGTAGGTAGTCTTAAAGTGGTTTATTCCAAGGAAGAACCGACGGTTTTAGAGGATGTAACCGACGAAGAAAGTAACAAAAAAGTCCCTGGAAGCATCTCCTTTGTGCCATCTGTTATGGGCCTTATTTTAGCGGGAGAAGCCATAAAAGATATTATAAAATAATTTTGGAAAACTCTTGCCAAACAGGTAAGATTGTGTTATACTGATTTGGTAAGTTTATCGAGGTGTGGCTCAGTTTGGTAGAGCGCTGCGTTCGGGACGCAGAGGTCGCAGGTTCAAATCCTGTCACCTCGACCACTATGCTTGGCTTTTACCGAGAGTCCTTTTGTTTTGTATTATCGGTGCGACAGAATGTGTGAAAACACAATGTGTTTTCCTGAATCCCAAAATGCTCTCGCATTTTGCAATCCTGCGCTATCGATATGCCACTGGCATATCGCCTTAACGCTCCGGCGCAGGTTCAAATCCTGTCACCTCGACCACTTTTTTAGGTTTGAAAGTAAATATTATCTGCCACCGGGTAGAGAATGTGGAAGCATTCACCGTGCATATCGTTAGGTCTTTGAAGATATGCCCTGTGAAAGCTTTTTTTAATGAGGGAGTAAGTATGAAATATTTTAAAGATTTAACGAAATTTGAATTCGGACTATGGATAGTATCGGCGGTTGTCGTAACTGTGTCCTTTCTCTTAGTTCCCAATAAAGATATATTGTCTTTACTGGCATCTCTTATAGGGGTCACGGCTCTTATTTTCGTGTCAAAAGGCTATGTTTTGGGGCAAATTCTCTTTATTGCATTTGCGCTTTTTTATGGAATAATCTCAATATATTTCAAGTATTACGGCGAAATGATAACATACTTTTTTATGTCGACCCCAATGGCGATATGCGTAACAATAGAGTGGTATAAAAATCCCTATAAAGAGTCAAAGGAAGTAACCGTAAACAGTATAAATAGGAAACAAATAGTGACTATGATAGTTCTATCTGCCTTTGTTACTTTTGTCTTTTATTTTATTTTAAAAGCAATGGGAACAGCCAATCTTCTGTTCAGCACAATCTCAATAGCCACAAGTTTTATAGCGGCATATCTTACATATCTTCGGAGTCCCTATTATGCAATCGGTTATTGCGCGAATGATATTGTCTTAATTGTCTTGTGGATTCTGGCATCTATAAAGGATATAGCCTATATACCAATGATTTTCTGCTTTATAATGTTTTTTGCAAACGACATATACGGCTTTATAAACTGGACAAGAATGAAAGAAAAACAAACAGAATAAAAGCACTTGACGGAAAGCCAAGTGCTTTTTATTTTTAACTCGCTTTAAGGTTTATAATTTTGTCAACCTCGGCGACGGCTTTTGGATAAAGCCTCTTTATAACATGATAAAAGTCATAGCCAAGGCGATGGGAAACCATTTCCCATGTTTTGTTGTTTATAAACCTCTCGACTAAAAGCGTCCTTAAAATATTATCCTCAACCTTATAGATTGTCGAAATAATATCTTCGTTGGTCTGTGAAAGCTGGCGGATTTTATCTTCCAGCGTTTCTTTATACTTAGAGAAGAAGGAGTCCAAAGCGCAATCTGCCATTTTGTCTGCTTTATCAAGAGCGTCCTTTAAGGCCCTGATTTCCTTTGTCAGATATCTTCCCTGATTTAACCATTCTTTTGTTTCCATTATATTATCTCCCTTTATATTTAATTTCAGATGACCCGAAGGCCGTAAAAAAGGTCAGCGCATTCCCGAGAGCAAAAAACATTTCCTTTATAATCTACCACATATTCATAATCATTATAAATCTTATGATTGCAAGGGAAGTAGGCGCATCGCCCGACAAACTCGGGTGGATCTTCTTTATAGCGGGACCCGAATTTCTCGGTTAAAGTAATTTCCGGATGTTGCAATTTAAGTATCTCCTTTGTTTATTGTCGGAACAAAGAAGTATCTTTAAAAGATACAAAAAGTTTAATAAAAAACGGGGCTCACTTTATGTACCCGACACATATATAGTATCATAAAAAGATACTAATGTCAATAGAAATTTAGAAAAAACTTGACAAAAGTTAATTTTTAAGATACAATATTGAGGTGGAGGTGGCAACATTGGACCAGAATAAGATGGGGGAAAGACTTAAAGAACTACGACTTGAAAAGGGTTTAACCCAGGAAGAAGTCGGTAAAATTATAGGAGTGCAAAAAGCGGCGATACAAAAGTATGAAAAGGGCGATATTAAAAATATGAAGACCGACGCTGCCCGAAAGCTGGCGAAGTTTTATAATGTTACGCCTGCATACATTATGGGGATTGATGAGGAAGAGAAAGATGAGCGCTTAAGCGACTATCTCGAACTTTTGAAAACCCGTCCCGAACTGAAAATGCTTTTTAATCTTACCAAAGATGCAACCCGGGAAGAGGTTGAAAAGGCTGTAAAAATCATTGAGACCATCCTTGGAAAGTGAGGAGTATGGAGGGTATATTTATAATGGTAGAAAAACTGCCCAAAAGCATACGGGCGGTTACAGTTCCTTTTGATAACAATAGTTTTTATATATTTGTAAACAGTATTTATAGTGCGAGCGAAAGAGAAGAAATTTTGCAAGAAGAAAAACAGAAGATAAAAGATATAAGGAAAAAAGGATAGGTTAGCCATAAAATAGTATTCTTCCGCATTTTGTTTTGTTAAAAAGCGGGGCTGTTTGAAGCAAATTATGATAGCAGACAAAATTGTCTGCTATCTTTTATTGTCCTTTTTATTTCCCACCTTTAATGTTAAAATCAAGACATAAAGGAGGAGATAAAATGAAAAATGACTATTATATTATGATTTGCAATTTAGGGAAGTATTATGGAACCGCTCCTTTTCAGGTTGAGGAAATCGTAAAGCTTTCCAAAACCTTCGGTAATGGGGGAACCCCCTTTGAAATAAGGGTAACTCTTCCTATGCTGGGAACAATCGGCAAGGTGGCAACCGGTAAAGAAAAAACCGTCAAAGGAACGACGGACGCAAAGTATATTTATAAAAAGATAGGAAACTTTGCCTATGCTGAGATTGTTTTTGTCACTGAGGAGGCGGTTATCGCCAAGGTTTTAAGTCCGAAAGAGGTAAAAAGAACTCCGTATATCCAGGCATACCAGAAAAGGAAAACTGCTATATAATATTTATTTTGGTATCCTTTATAAGCGGATAGAACGAAAGATGCTTTGCCTCCAAATCTTTATCCATCATAGCGACGCCGTTTAGGTTGCTGTTGTCATAAGTTTTATAGTAATAAATCCCCTTCTCGGCGTCACAACAGGAAGAGTAAAGGGTTATTTCTAATTTACCGCTTTCCGTAACAACGCTTCCCCTTATTTGAGCAACCGATTCTAAAATATGGAAAAACTGATTAATTTCGCTAAACTCTGTGTCTTCGGACGCAGAGTTTTCTTTTAAGAAACAAGCCTTAACAAATCGGGATTGCGAGGAGAAATCTCCTGGGAGTCCAAGAGCTCCCATCCCACGGCTGAAAACACTAAGAGGAAGAGAAGGGGAAAAAGTGTTATGAGGCTCCTTCGGGGAAAGACCCATAAAATTTGAAAGATTATAAAGCTGAATATCAAAAGGCGGATTGTTGGTAAGAACGCCCACCATATTGTCGTAAATCTTCATTCCGTATTTGGTAGATTCAATGGTTAACGAAGTTTCTTTATCAGAGAGAATCCAATGGAGAGGGGAAAGAGGCAAATCCTTTGAAAAAGGAACATCCAGAAGATTTATATTTTCAAGGGTTGCCTTTGCCTCGCTGACCGAAGAAAAACTCCCGAGAATATATGGGATAAACTCAAAGGGAGTTATGTTGATTTTCTCAGAATTTTCGGGAAAGTATTTTGCACTTTCGGGAAATAAAAGTCCTGCCATAAAAAGTCCCTTTTCATTTATGGCGTCGAAGAATAAAGGATAGTCATCAATAACCGTCGCCATTCCCATTATGGCGTAATGCTTTGTTACTGTTGGTTGTGTCGTAAATGACAGAGGGAAGCTATGGGGGCAAAGAGTAATCCCCTCCCCGTAAGAAATGTCATAGTCAAGATTTCTCCCGAAATATCGGTTTTTATAGGCAATAGCTGTGCACATAAAATATCTCCTTTTTTGGTTTTATTATTGCCATAGTATTAAAAAATATAAAAAAGCCAAAGCGTTATGCCTTGGCTTTTTTGTGGTACCCCCTGCGGGAATCGAACCCACAACTAGCCCTTAGGAGGGGCTTGTTATATCCATTTAACTAAGGAGGCAAATCTTTGATTTTACCCTAATATAATAACTTAAATGAGATATATTGTCAAGGGATTTAGCATAAATATAAGGGAGAAGATATGGAGTATAGGAGGAAACAAAAATGGCAGATACAGACAGGGGATATCTAATTATTCAGGTTTCTACTGCGGGGAAAGGATTACCCATAGAAGGTGCCCATATAACAGTAAGCAAAACGGAAGAGAACGAGAGAGAAACAGTGGAAAGAGTTTTATTGACCGACCGAAACGGTCAGACAGAAACGCTGACCCTTCCTGCCCCTAGCAGAGAAAACTCCCAAACCCCTTCGGGAACTGATAACTATTCAACTTATAAAATACAAACCGAAAAAGAGGGCTATTATCCGGTTGAAAATTTAGAGGTCCCAATCTTTGGCGGAAAGACAACAATTCAGCCGGTGGCTTTAATTCCACTTCCTTTGGGATATACAGCAAGTCCCATAATTATTGACGATAAAGAACCACAGGATTTATAAAGGAGGAGAGATATGAACGGAACACCGGTTATACCTGAAACAATAACAGTTCATTTAGGCCCGCCGTCAGCGTCAGCGGAAAATGTTACTGTTCCATTTGCGGATTATATAAAAAATGTGGCATCAAGTGAGATATACCCCACATGGCCTGAAAGTGCCATCAGGGCAAACATATATGCCCAGATTTCCTATGCCTTAAACAGGGTCTATACGGAGTGGTATCCTTCCCGCGGATATGATTTTGACATAACAAACTCAACTGCCTATGACCAATCTTTTGTAAAAGGCAGGAATATCTTTGAGAATATAAACGAAATCGTCAACGAAATATTCAACGACTATATAAGACGGCAAGGCTTTGTTGAGCCTCTCTTTGCAACCTATTGCGACGGAGTGGAAGTGCAGTGCGACGGCCTTTCCCAATGGGGGAGCGTAACCCTTGCCAATGAGGGCCTTGTTCCCTATGATATACTGAGGAATTATTATGGGGATGACATAAGTATCGTTTTTGATGCCCCTGTTGCAAATGTGGAAATGTCATATCCGGGGACGCCTTTAAGGCTTGGCTCATCAGGGGATGATGTCCGGCGTATTCAGGTCCAGCTTAACAGAATTTCCACCAATTATCCCCTTATTCCCCAAATCCCGAATATAACGGGAGTTTTCGGAGTGGAAACGGAAAACGCAGTAAGAAAATTTCAGGAAACTTTTAATATGACGGTGGACGGAATTGTGGGAAAAGGTACCTGGTATCAGCTCCAAGAAATTTTCGTTGCAGTTAAGAAACTTGCATCGGTGGACTCTGAGGGTCAGTCAATTACGGATATATCGAAACAGTATAAAGGGGTTTTAAGAGAGGGTGACAGAGGAGACAGCGTAATCGCCGTCCAGTATTATCTGCTCCTGATTTCTGTTTATAATAACGCCATTCCCGAGGTGGCATTAGACGGTATTTTCGGCCCTGCTACAAGGGCGTCTGTTGAGGCCTTTCAAAGATATTATGGCCTCCCCGTAACAGGAGAGGTAAACGAAGAAACATGGGATTCTTTGTCAAATGTATACTTGGGTATCGTGCAGGATATCCCTGTTGAATCCATTGGGAATAATACTGTGCCATATCCGGGCACTTCTTTAAGATTAGGCTCATCGGGAGAGTATGTAAGAATTATTCAAGGTTATCTTTCAAAGCTCAGCGAGGTTTATACTGAAATTCCTGAAATTTCGGTAACAGGCACCTTTGACGAGGCAACTCAAAATGCCGTTATCGCTTTTCAGAATCTTTTCGGTTTAGAGCCCACAGGAATTATTGGTCCTGCAACCTGGAATGAGATAGCGGAGGAATATAACGATATAGTAAAGGGAGAAATAAGAAACGAAGGCCAACACTCAGGAAATGTAATAGGTCAGGGGGCGTAATATGGAAAGTCGCGAAGAAATTTATGAACTTCAATTGTATTTGAGGGTTATCCAGCTTGCAAGAGGATTAAGACCGCTCATTAATCCGGACGGAATTTACGGAGCGGAGACAAGAGAAGCGGTAAGAAATTTTCAAACCGCAAACAATCTCCCTCCAACAGGCGAGGTGGATACTCCAACCTGGGACAGAATTTATGAAGAATATCTTCTCGCCCAGGAGATACTGGGAATTCCGGAAGAGATAAGAGCCTTCCCCATTGACATAATGGAACTTAAAAAAGGGGATAGAATGGACGAAATATATGTTCTCCAATTTCTGCTCAGGAAAAATGACAGAAGACTTAATAATGGAGGCAGGGTGGAATTCAGCGGAATATTTGATGATGAAACGGAGCGGTCGGTTATGGATATCCAACGCCTTTTTGGTTTGGAGCAAACGGGGAAAGTGGAAAAATTCTTATGGAACAAATTGGCAGGTTATCACAATGTTAAATATTTAAACGAATAAAAAGGCGGATTATTCCGCCTTTTTTATATTATTAAATGAATTTATTCCGTTGTATTCCGCAGATAGAAATAAGTCCTCTTCAATTCTTAAAAGCTCATTATATATTGCCACTCTGTCTGTTCTTGACGGTGCTCCTGTCTTTATCTGCCCTGAATTTACGGCAACAGATAAAGAGGCGATAGTGGTGTCCTCGGTCTCTCCGCTTCGGTGAGAAATGACGGCGGTGTATCCGCTGCTCTGTGCCATTTTGATTGCGTCAAGAGTCTCCGTAAGAGTCCCGATTTGATTAACCTTAATTAAAATGGAATTTGCAACACCTTTTGAAATGCCCTTTTTAAGACGGCTGGTGTTGGTAACAAAAAGGTCATCCCCAACAAGTTGCACTTTGTCGCCAATGCGATTGGTAAGCATCTCCCAGCCTTCCCAGTCCTCTTCGGCCATACCGTCCTCTATTGAGATGATGGGGTATTTATCTGCCCAGCTTTGCCAGAAGCTGACCATCTCCTCACGGCTGTAAATCTTTCCCGTCTTCCAGAAGGAATACATTCCCTCTTTTCCATCTTTTTTTGCCATTTCAAACATCTCTGTTGAGGCAGGGTCAAGCGCTAACATAAAATCTTCGTAAGGCTTAAATCCTGCCTGTTCGATTGCCTCTAAAATAAGCTTAACAGCATCCTCGTCATTTTCAAGGTTGGGGGCAAAACCACCCTCATCTCCAACTGCGGTAGAAAAACCTTTCTCTTTTAAAATCTTTTTTAAAGTATGGAAAACCTCGGTGCAGTTTTGAAGAGCAGTCTTGAAATTCTTTGCGCCCACAGGCATAATCATAAATTCCTGACAGGAAATGGAGTTGTCGGCGTGTTTGCCACCGTTTATAATGTTCATCATAGGGACTGGCATTGTTTTTGCATTAACCCCGCCGATATATTGATAAAGAGGAAGAGAAACGGAGTTGGCGCAAGCCTTGGCAACGGCCAGGGAAACGCTAAGAATCGCATTCGCTCCAAGGCGTGCCTTGTTTGGGGTCCCATCAAGACGGATTAAAGCCGAATCAACTGCCGTCTGGTCAAGAGCGTTAAGCCCTATAAGAGTGTCGGCTATTTCTCCGTTGATATTGGAAACAGCTGTTAAAACTCCGTTCCCCATATATCTATCCCCGCCGTCACGAAGCTCGGTGGCCTCGAAAGCTCCCGTTGATGCGCCTGATGGAACAGCCGCGCGGCCAACACTTCCGTCTTCTAAAATAACCTCCGCCTCAACAGTGGGGTTTCCCCTTGAATCTAAAATCTCCCTTCCGTAAACCTCTTCAATTGCAATGTAATTTTTCATAATCATTGACCTCCTTTTTATTGTATTTTCGCCCCAAAAGTCCGAATCTATTCCATAAAAAGGGAAATAGTATAAAAAATTCAAAATTTGTAAATATTATAGCAGACGAGGTGAGAAGATGCTTATAACATTTATCAGAACAATCCTCATATATGGCTTTGTAATTTTTGCAATAAGGATTATGGGGAAAAGACAGATAGGGGAGCTTGAACCATCAGAACTTGTGGTCACTATAATAATCTCCGAGGTTGCCGCAATGCCTATTCAAGATACATCCCAACCGGTAATTTTGTCGGTTGTAGCCATAGTCTTGCTCCTTATTTTAGAGGTTATTATATCCTTTGTTGCCTATAAAAGCAGAGGCTTTCGGAAAATCCTGTATGGGACCCCAAGTATTCTTTACAGTAAAGGCAAGATTAATCAGAAGGAAATGGAGCGTCAGCGCTTTAATGTTAATGACCTGATGGAAATAATAAGAAATAACGGAGCGGCAAGTCTTAGTGAGGTGGACTATGTAATTGTTGAAACCAACGGAAATGTAAGCGTTCTTTTAAATGCGGAGAATAAAACTGTAACGACAAAGGATTTAGGTATAGAATCTGCTCCCGTTGAGATAAGCTATCTGGTAATCGATAACGGAAAGGAAAATGAAACCAATTTAAAGCGTATAGGCTTTGATTTAGAGTGGCTTAAAACTCAGCTTAAAGAACACAGTGTCACAAAGATAGAGGATGTCTATTGTATGGGTGCGGATAGACTGGGGAATATCTTCATAATAAGGAAGGAAGAGAAGCTTTGAAAAAATTTGTTGTTTCGTTTATTGTGTTTTTCGTTTTGCTTTCTCTTATAATCTTTCATTCCGTATCAATGCTCAGATTAGGAGAGAATATAGATAAACTTTGCAACCGGGCAGAAAAACTGGCAACAGCGGAAAAATGGGAGGAAGCCGAGAAAACCTTAAAAGAAATAAGGAAGAAATGGGAAGAAAAAAGCATATGGACTTCTCTTACCATAGAAACGGACGAGCTTGAACAAATTGAGGTAAGCCTTCGCCAAAGCGAAAAGTATGCGAAGCTAAGGGATAAGGAGAAATTCGTAGGCGAGTTCACAATGTTTTCCACCCTGGTCGAGCATATCCCCCACCACGAAGGATTCCATATAGAAGAAATTTTATAAAAATTATTTTGAAATAGCTTAGAAAAAACACACCAAAGGGTGTGTTTTTTTGTTTTGTAAAAATCTCGATTTTTCAGGTGTCTGATAAGCGTTAAAAACATTGACATATAGCGAAAAAAATAGTATAATAGAAGTAACTATTTTAGTAGGTGGAGTAGGCAAAAATTTATTTTGAAAATCTATGCAAAAATTAGAGAGATCAGAGGTTGATTATATGAGCAGACCAAAGGTTCAGATTGTAATTCCGGTTTATAATTCGGCGAAATATTTAAGACGGTGTCTGGACAGTTTAATTGAGCAAACCTATCCCTTTTGGGAAGCTGTTTTAGTCGACGATGCCTCAAATGATAACAGTGTAGAAATCATAAAGGAATATCAGGCAAAGGATGAGCGTATAGTCTTTTATGGATTTGAGAAAAATCAGGGGGTTTCAAATGTAAGAAACTTTGCATTGGAAAAGCTTTCTGAAAAGTATACCGCTTTTCTTGACTCGGATGATTTCTGGGAAAAGGATATGCTTGAAGTTATGGTGGGCAAAGCCGAAGAGGAAGATGCAGATGTTGTCCAGAGCAGATTCTTTTATGACTATGCAGGCGGCAAGAGAGTGCTCCCCAAAGGTGCATTCAAGAAGGATACGAAAATTGGCAAGAAACAGATTAACAAGATTTATTATAAAATGGCAACGGGAATCAATATGAATCATGTTTGCATGAAACTGATTCGGACGGAGCTTATAAAGGACATTCGGTTTGATACAACTCTCAGGACGGCAGAGGATTTACAGTTTTGTGTCAAACTTTTCTGCAATGTTAAGTCTTATTATTTTATCAACAGAGCCTTTTATCACTATTGCAGAAATGAAGAATCCCTGACTGGTAAAGGACTTGGCGGAAAGGAAAAGCTTAAAGCTAACCGCAAAGTTTCGGTTACTATGGGGGATGCAATAAAACAGCTTGGTATTGACACTCCGCTTCTTAAATTTTTGTGTGGATTCAGACCGTATACAATAATTCTATCAAAGATTTTCAGAATGATTAAAGAAAAACTGTTTTCTAAGGAATAATTCGGATTGGAGAGAATGATATGTCAAAGAATGTAAAGGTTCGTAATATGCGAAACGAGTATAGATATTCTTTTATGTGGGACTTGCTTGTTTTGTCTATGGTATTACTCTTGGGAGAATTTCTTCTTCCAAAGTCAGGGCCAATAGGTACCCGCTCAATGCTTACTCTGTATGTAATCGACGGGGGACTGACTCTGTTTTTTATGTATATTATGGAGAAGTATTCAATAACCATATCGGGGCTTTATGAAAAAGCTGTAATAAACATACTTTCCAATATCTATACCCTGGTTATCATCTCTTTTATAAACCTTATCTTTTTCACATCTTTAAATAAATTTGTTATAGATGTTTATCTTGCTGTTGGCAAGGTTGTCGCCCTGTTTGTAACAGACTTTATTCTGGAAAAGATAAGAAACAACCCGAAAATAAGAAGCAATCCAAAGCTTTTAATTCTTGGCTCATCTTCAAAAAATTTTAACCGAATGAAGAGAATCAAGTACGGCGTTTTAAAGAATTATGAATCCTGGTATGAAAGCATTGAAGGAATGTCATTGGAGGAAGTTGAAGCGTTCGTAGATGAACAGTTTGTTAAGTATGATGCTATCTGCGTCCTTGACGGTCTTTCCGAAGAAGAATATTCCATAGCGGTTAAAAAGACAATGGAACTTAACATTGACCTCTTTGTTGTTCCAAAGCTTATAGATGTTGGTAAGACTAATGCAAAACTTGTCCGTTTCGACGATGTTCTCACTTTGTATATGCCAAAGAAGACTTTGTCAGACATAGAAAAATTCTTAAAGCGCACAATTGATATTGTTTTAAGCTTTATAGGTCTTGTTATTGCGGCGATTCCAATGGCTTTAATTGCCCTCGTTATAAAAATAACATCGCCGGGACCTATCTTCTATTGCCAGAGCAGATTGACAAAGGACAAAAAAGAGTTTGGAATTTATAAATTCAGAACGATGATTCCTGACGCGGAAAAGCTGAGCGGCCCGAAATTTGCCGAAAAGGACGACCCAAGAATAACTCCTATCGGAAAGATTTTAAGAGCTTGCAGATTAGACGAGCTTCCACAGATACTAAATATCTTAAAAGGAGATATGAGTATCGTCGGTCCAAGACCTGAAAGAGGAGTGTTCGTTGAGCAGTTCGAAAAGGAAATCGAAAACTATGACTATCGCTTTGAGGTTAAAGCGGGGCTCACAAGCCTTTCTCATGTATACGGAAGATATTCAACCTACATACATGACAGAACATATTACGATTTATTCTACATAACTCATTACTCTTTGTTTATGGACTTTAAGATTATTTTGCTGACAAGCAAGATAATGTTCTTAAAATCTGCGGCAGAGGGCGAAGATGATTTCAAAGAAAAAACCATTGCTAACACTGAAAAGGAGGCGAAGGCGGTTGAAAAGTAAGATTATCTATGGCAAAAATGCCATCAAGAGAATTTTTTATAAGGGCAGAGCAACCAAGTTCAAAAAACTTATTGCTTTTATGATTCTTCTGGGTCTTCTTTCATCTATGGCATATTTCGTGAAATATGCGTATGTTGAATATGCGGTAGCCCGTGCTCATGTGATTTTGAATTATCCTGAAATAGCTCAGTCTAAGTATCCTGACGGAAGCAGATTTACATATTATGATTTTACTTGTGATGAGAACTTAAAAGAAGCTCTTAGAATTATGAGACAGGATAAGAAATATCAATATTTCACCGTTGATGATATAAGAGATAGTTTCTTTATATACAGCTACCTTGACGGCTCCGCTGTGTCTTCGGTTTCAAGCGCAAGAAGCGAGGGAAATGATTTCAGCTATGTTGCCAACGAATATAAAATTACCTTTGTTCAGCCTCACGACTATAAAAACCCAAATATATTTAAAAAGGTGTTTACCAAGAATTATAGTGAAGACTTTCTCCAGGTGCTCGTTGATGTCAACAAGGCAAAAATCGCAGAAAGACTTGGAGGAATAAACGGCTTTAAAACTCTTACAGAAGTTGATTCTGCGGGGGACTATGATTACAGCGAAGAGGTAAGCGTTTATAAGACTAAGGTTAATAACATAGTTGCCTACTTAAAGCAACTTGAAAAAGAGCAACCTGATTTTGTTTCAGAGAAATACGACCTTTCTCTCAGCGATTTAAGAGGTAAGTATAGCTTCCTTATTTCCAACGGCCTTGACAGTATAAACAATTTCGTGGAGTCCTCAGGTATTTCCAAGGATATTGACCAGACCTCCAACAAGATTAATGTTAACATAGAAAACTATACTGTGAAGTATAATAAGGCTGTTTCGAAAGTGGAAACAAATGATTACGCAACAAAGAATTATGACCAGACCTTTACGGAAAACCTTATTAATGTAATCCAGAACGACGAATATGGCTTATATCAGGCGCGTCCTAAAACTGCATTCGACACAGTTTCCCGTCAGAAATATGAGTCTGATGAAAGTGTTTCGGAATATGGCTCAAAAATCAATATCTTCACAAAAGAACTTGGAATATACGACAATGTTGTAACAACTCCCGAGGAGCACGAAAGACTTATTGCAAAGTGTGACAATCTTATGGCTGCTTTCAGGAAAGACTATGAAGAGCTTTCCAAGGTTGCCAACGAAGTTATTGAAGAATATTATAATGATGTTAACGAAGAATTTATATCTGCAAAGATAAGCTCAAAGGGTCTTATAAGCAAAAACCTCATCGTAAAGATGGGAGTTGCATTCCTTTTGGGTGCTATGCTTGCTTTTATCATAGCTGTATTTGCACTTTCTATCAGCGACAGACGGAAAGTAAACAAGAGAAAACAGCTAATTGAGTCAATCAAAGCAAAGAATAATACGGAAGGAGCGTAATAAAATGGGACTTTTGAATTTGACCGAAATGATACGAATTCTTAAAAAGTACATATTACAAATCATTGCGCTTTCTATGGTTGTTGGTGTGCTTTGCGGTTTGGTTGTATCAAGTATGCAGACATATACCTGTACTCTTGGGTTTAAATATAACAATGAATACGCTCAGGAAGGTCTTGCTCCTGACGGAGTAAGCAAGCTTGATCCATATGAAATCCAAAACCCTGTTGTTATAAAAGCGGCTCTTGAAAATCTGGGAGTAAAAGGAGAGGACGATACTCTTAATGTAAAAGGAATTCGCCAGAACATTTCCATTAACAAGGTTGTAACAGAGCTTGACAAGGAAGTTTCTGAGTCTGCGGCATTGCTCGGCGAGAAGTATGATGTTAATGCAACCGAGTATGAAATGAAGTTTACCTATGACGCATCATTAGGGGATGAATTTGGCCCGAAGATGTTCAGTAACATTATAAAAGAGTATGATGAGTTCCTTCTTGCTAAGTATTACCATAAGAAGACAATCGAGGATTTTGCCAAGGTTGTTAAGGACTCTAATGCGGACTATATAGTAATTGCTGAGGCTATGAGCAATAGTATAGACGAAATTATAAGCTCTCTTGAAGAGCTTGCGGGTTACTATCCTGATTATCGCTCTTTGTCAACGGGATATACCTTTATGGACCTTGCTGAATTATACAGTAATTTAAGAGAAATTCAGTATGCCAAGTATTATGGCAATATCCGAGCTGGAAACCTTGCGATAGACAGGGAAATGGTCATAAAGAGTTATCAGACAAAGGTTAAGGAACTAACGGAAGAATATGAACTTA